>NZ_JBIUVK010000003.1:0-276333 GCF_044742865.1 Pseudomonas sp. NPDC087814
ACGATGACGCGGGCATTCTGAATGAACGCGGCGCTCTCAGGTTTTTCGCGAGCAAGCCCGCTCCCACAGAAAAGCAGATCTGCTTTCGCTCTGGTCTTTGCTTTTAACACTCAAGCCGGCCGGGAGGCCGCTGTGCTCTTGCTTTTGATTTTGATCTGACTGCCCCAATAAGCCCGAGGCCGAACGCAGGTATTGCGGAGCGGCGGCCCGCGGAGCAATGCCGTTTGGTGGACTTTGCCGCTTTTGCAAAGTGACTCGCTGTAAGAGCGAAACCATACGCCGCCGTTACCCAAATAACGGATATGTACCCAATCACTGAGCTGGCTTGCAGGCATGGCATCAGGTTTTTGCAGCCAACTCCCGCAGCACCTTGAGCAATGTGGTCTCACCCTTAACCACGTCCGCCTGCTCAAAGCAGATCCAACCTTCGTTAAACCCATCAATCATGCGCATGCGCGGCATTGGATTCTGCGCGCCTTGCTCACGAAACATCGGCTCCCACGCATCGCGAGGCACCACCTGTGCTGTCACACCACGACCAAGCACTTCGGTCAACGTGCGAGCGATGTCGTTCGGGCTGACCCATTGGCCTTCCAGCTCAACTACCCGACGCCCGCTCCAGTGTTGCTGCAACAATTGCGCAGCGAGGCGGCCGACGTCGGCGGTGGCGATCATCGGTACGGTCTTATCCAGCGGTTGCAGGAAGCTGTGGATCACTCCGTGTTCACGGGCCGTGATTACGTCGTAGGCGGTGTTTTCCATGAACCAGCCCGGACGCAAAAAGGTCACCGGCACGTTCAACGCGCTCAGCGCCTGTTCCATCAAGGTGCGTTGGGTCAGCAGGTTCAGGTGTTCGGCCTGGGCGCCAATGGTCGACAGGCAAACAACTTTCTGCGGGGCCGCCGCTTCAATGGCCTGAGCGACGGCGGCAATCACCTTGCGCGCCTCGGGAAAACCCGGCTCCGGGTCGAAATCCGAAGGCGGCAGGATGAACACGCCGGTGGCACCCTTGAATGCTTCAGTGAGGGCCGCAGCGTCGTCCATATTGGCGATGGCGACCTCGCAACCAAGGGCGGCCCATACGGCGCCTTTGCCCGCATCGCGAATGACTGCGCGCACGGGTTGACGATCGTTGAGGAGAAAGCGCGCGAGGGCGCCGCCGACTTTGCCTGTGATTCCGGTGATGACATACATGGTGTTTACGCCTGTTGTTCCAATGTGTGGATCAAGCATAAACACCGCCCTGGATTGACAGAATAGCGATCCCGTCACTGCATCAGTGACTCAGAATCATGAATCACTCAGTGGTGGCAATCGGCGCTTTACCGGGGTTTTCTTGACGATGGCGGTGTTGGTTTCGGCGTAAGCGTTGAGCTTATCCAGCAGTGTGTCGAGTTGGTCCATGGTGCGCACATGCAGGCGTGCGATGAAGCAGTCATCGCCGGTCACCTTGTCGCACTCGGTGAACTCGGGGATCGCCTGGATCTGGCGCTCCACCTCCTGCAGTTTCCCGGGCAAAGGGCGAATGCGCACGATGGCTTGCAGCAGATAGCCAAAATGCTTGGGGTCAATGTCCACGGTGTAGTTCTTCAACACGCCACGCTCTTCCAGGCGCCGCAGCCGCTCGCCGACGCTGGGGGAGGACAGGCCGGTGATACCCGCCAAGGCCTTGAGGGACAGGCGCGAATCGTCCATCAGCGCGGCGATCAGTTGCTGGTCAATGCTGTCAATCATGGTCGCTCCGAAAGCGATTGCTCAGGTTTGCCTAATAAGAATAGGCGAAATGAAAGGTTCGCCTTATTTAGAATATGGAGTCGCTACAGGCCAGATTGCCATAATTGAGCCTCACTTGAGGAGCTCAATCATGGACAAATCCATACGTCGCGGTTCATGGGAAATGGTCGCCGCCATGCTCATATCCGGCACCATCGGCTGGTTCGTGCTGGTGTCGGGAGTGCCAGTGGTCGAAGTGGTGTTCTGGCGCTGCGTGATCGGCGCGCTGACGTTGCTGGTGGTGTGCTGGCTGCTCGGCTATCTGCGCCTGGACTTGCTGGACTACACCAAACTCGGGCTGGCGATGCTCAGCGGCGTGGCGATCGTGGGGAATTGGTTGCTGCTGTTCGAGTCCTACGCCAGGGCATCCATTTCCATCAGTACAGCGGTGTATAACGTGCAGCCGTTCATGCTGGTGTTGCTGGCGGCAGTGTTCCTGGGCGAGAAAATCACCGTGCAGAAGCTCGCCTGGCTGAGCGTGGCGTTCGTGGGAATGCTGGCGATTGTCACTGCCCATGGCGATCAGTCAAATACCGGGGACGACTATCTGGTGGGCGTGGCATTGGCGATGGGCGCGGCGCTTTTGTACGCGATTGCCGCCCTGATCATCAAGCGCTTGAAGGAGGTGCCGCCGCATTTGATGGCGTTGATCCAGGTGACCACGGGCGCCTTGCTGCTGGCACCGCTGATGCAGTGGCACAGCCTGTCTGCATCGATGGATGCCTGGGCGGCATTGCTGACCCTGGGCGTTGTGCATACCGGCTTGATGTACGTGTTGCTGTACGGCGCGATCCAGAAGTTGCCGACGGCAATCACCGGGGCGCTGTCGTTTATCTACCCGATTGCGGCAATCTTTGTCGACTGGATTGCCTTTGGGCATCGCCTGGGCTGGTTGCAATGGCTGGGCGTGGCGGCGATTTTGCTGGCGGCGGCGGGATTGCAGCGGGGTTGGTGGTGGCGTTCGAAAACAGTGATGAGCGTCACGCCGTAGCATGACGCTCACCGGCGACTCAATGTGCGCCGCGCGGGATGGTCTTGAGCAGGTCATCCGGGCTGATATAACCCACCACGCTGCCCGGTTGCGGCAGGCCGAGGATGTGGCCCTTAATCTTGCCGATCACGTGCATCTCGCAAGGCTTGCAGTCGAACTTCAGCGTCAGTACTTCGTCGCCGTGGATCAACTGCATCGGCGCAACCTTGGTCTTCACCCCCGTCACACCCTTGGCCTGTTTGGGGCAGAGGTTGAACGAGAACCGCAGGCAGTGCTTGGTGATCATCACCGGCACTTCGCCGGTTTCTTCGTGGGCTTCGTACGCCGCGTCGATCAGTTGCACACCATGGCGGTGATAGAAGTCGCGGGCCTTCTGGTTGTAGACGTTGGCCAGGAACGACAGGTGCGATTCCGGATACACCGGCGGCGGCGTGGTTTCTGCCTTGCGGCCGCCCCGTGGATGGGCCTGGATACGCGCCTCGGTCAGCGCCTCGATCACTTCACGGCGCAGGGCCTTGAGCTGCGAGTTCGGGATGAAGAACGCCTGCGGCGCATCCAGCTCGATCGCAGTGGCGTGGTACTGGGTGGTGCCCAGTTGGCCCAGCAGGTCGCGCAGGGTTTCGAGCGCCTGTTCCGGCTTGTTGGCCACGCCAAACGGGCCGGGCAGGGCAACGCTGGCGCTGATGCCTTCTTCGCTGGTGACGGTCAGTTCCAGGCGGTCTTCCTGCAGGCGAGCCGCCCAGGACACACCAATACGGCGCTCGGCGGAAGTCTTCAGCAAAGCCTGCTGCCAGTTATGGTCCAGGTTGCGGTTCAACGGATGATTCGGGCGCAGTTGGTGCAAGCCTGCCGGCATTTCATTGGGTTCGACGCGGTAGCGATAGCGCTTCTCGCCGTCTTCTTCGAACTCACCTTTTGGCTCGGCGATGTTCGCGCGGAAACCTACCACTTCACGCTTGATCAGCACATTGAGGCCGTCGCCGTTGGACAGCGGCTCATGGGTGACCACTTGCAAGTCACGCTTGCCGGCTTTTTCCACCACACCCACCGGCAGGCCGGTAAAGGTTGGGGTGTCGAAGGCGCCGATGTCGACCTTGCGGTCGGTGACGAAGTAGTCGGTGCTGCCACGATGGAAGGTCTTTTCCGGGTCCGGCAGGAAGAAATGCGCGGTGCGGCCGCTGGAAGCGCGGGCCAGGTCCGGACGGTCTTCGAGAATCTCGTCCAGGCGCTGACGGTAATAGGCGGTGATGTTCTTCACATAGCCCATGTCCTTGTAGCGGCCTTCGATCTTGAACGAACGCACGCCGGCATCCACCAGGGCGCGCAGGTTGGCGCTCTGGTTGTTGTCTTTCATCGACAACAGGTGCTTTTCAAAGGCAACCACACGGCCCTGGTCATCTTTCAAGGTGTAGGGCAGGCGGCAGGCCTGGGAGCAATCGCCACGGTTGGCGCTGCGGCCATTCTGGGCGTGGGAGATGTTGCACTGGCCGGAGAAGGCCACGCACAACGCACCGTGGATAAAGAACTCGATGGCGGCATCGGTTTCATCGGCAATCGCACGGATTTCCTGCAGGTTCAGCTCACGGGCCAACACCAGCTGCGAAAAACCGGCCTGGTCGAGGAACTTGGCCCGGCCCAGGGTGCGGATGTCGGTCTGGGTGCTGGCATGCAGTTCGATGGGCGGGATATCCAGCTCCATCACCCCCAGGTCCTGGACGATCAGCGCGTCGACGCCGGCATCGTAGAGCTGGTGGATCAGCTTGCGCGCCGGCTCCAGCTCGTTGTCGTGCAGGATCGTGTTGATGGTGGTGAACACCCGCGCGTGGTAGCGCCGGGCGAACTCCACCAACTGCGCGATATCGCTCACGTCGTTGCAGGCGTTATGGCGCGCGCCGAAACTCGGGCCGCCGATGTACACGGCGTCGGCGCCATGCAAGATGGCCTCGCGGGCGATGGCAACATCGCGGGCAGGGCTGAGCAATTCCAGGTGATGCTTGGGCAAGGACATAGTTTTTTTAGTCAGGCTTGTCACGGAGGCGGGCATTGTAGCTGTGAAATGCCCGCCAGGCATCCCATCAACCCTTGGCGGCCATCGCCGTGACTTCAACCCGCATGCCTTCCACCGCCAGGGCGGCCACGCCAACCGCTGCGCGCACTGGCCAGGGCTTGGCGAAATAGCGTTTGTAGACTTCGTTGAAGGCGGCGCGGTCGGCCATGTCCGTCAGATAGATGGTCAGGTGCATGACCCGGTCAATCGAGCTGCCGGCGCGTTCCAGGGCCACTTTCAGGGCTTGCAGGGTGCATTCGCTTTGCAGGGTGATGTCGCCAAGCTCCAGGCTGCCGTCGGCGCGGGTAGGGATTTGCGTGGAGACGAGGATGCCGTTGAAGCCGATGACGTCGGAAGAGATGGAGTCCGGATCGAGGTCGGGGGTGAACGCGAGGTCGTGGTTGGCCATGAAGGTCTCGTTTTGCTGCAGAGTGAGGCCGCGCAGTTTAACGCCTCCCGCAGAACTGCCAACCCAAATAGCTGTTCAGCGTGCCAGCGACCTGTGTCGCTGGCACGTCCCGGGAAGGGCTTACAGGATGTTGAACGGGTAGTTGACGATCAGGCGCGTATCGTTGACGTCGCCGCCACTGCCCGACTCGGAACTGCCGGTGTGGTAGGCCTGGCGCAGGCGGAACGCGAGGTTTTTCGCCGGCCCGCTCTGCACCACGTACTTCACTTCCACGTCGGTTTCGTGCTCCTTGGCGCCGTTGCCGTAGGCGCCGAGGTAGGCACTGTTGGCCGGGGTGTGGCTGCCGTCAATGTCGGAACCGTTGATGTAGCGGCTCATAAAGCTAGGCCCCGGCACACCGTAGGTCGCCATGTTCAAGTTGTACCGCAGGGCCCAGGAGGCTTCGCCAGGGCCGTTGAAGTCGGACCATTGCACCGAGTTGGCCAGCAGGATCGAGTCGCCGGCCGCGGCGGCACCGTTGTCACCCGCGCCGATGTAGTCGAACGGCTCGTTGCCATCGATCTTCTGGAACGACAGCGTCAGCGTGTGGACCTGCAGGAACGAATAGGCCGCCGCCAGCGAGTACGCCGTGGTGTTGATCGTGCCTGCGTTGGCACTCCCGGTATCCAGTGTGCGGTACAGGTTGCCGTCCAGGGTCACGGATTGGCCATTGCTCAGCGGCATCACGTAATTGAGGTTGGTGTAGTACTGGCGTCACACGTCCTGCAACTCGCCGGCATACACCGTGGCGCTCAAGTCCGGGGTGAAGGTGTATTTGCCACCGACAAAACTGGCACTTTTGGTCGCCACGTTGGCGTAGGTGGCAAAGATATCGTGCTCATGGTTGGTGGTATCGCCGCTGTTGGTCGCGGTGAAGTGGCCGGCTTCAAGGTTCAGGCCGGCAATTTCGTTGCTGGTCAGGTCAAAGCCGGTGGCGGTCTGGTCAAGCAGCCCGACACCCCCGACGGCAAACACTGGCGCGGTGGGCTGCATTTCACCGTACTTGAGCTGCGTCTTGGAGATCCGCAGCTTTATCGCTCCCCCCAACGAGCCGTAGGCGTCCTGAGGGTCGCCGTTGCGATCAAGGGGCAGGTTGCCGGTGTTCGCGTATTTGCGCTGGGAGTCGAGTTTCAGCCCGCCGTAGGCATAGGCGTCGACGCCAAACCCGATGGTGCCCTGAGTGAAGCCGGAGATGTAATTGGCCATGACCCCTTGGGTCCAGTCGCGCTGGTCGGCCCGGCCTTCTTCCCGGTTACGGTTCAAGTAATAGTTGCGCGCGACCCCGGTGAGGCTACTGCCATCGACAAACCCCGTGGCGGCGGCCTGATCCGTTACTGTGTCTGCCAAGGCTACTTGGCTCAGGCTGGTAGATATGACCAGCGCTAATAGGTTCCACTGTTTAACCATGGTAATGACTTCCCCGGATTAATTAATCGCTAAAAGTTGCGTGCACAGGTGCACGACCTTATTTTTTATGGCGTATATAACTTTTCGGCAGGCGTTATTAAGGCTGGCGTTGAAGCCGGGTTTCGCGTCTTGTAGTTTTAGCCGGGCACCACCCTGGCGGGCATTGCTGGCCCGTGTGCGACGGGCGATTTTTAACCGAATTGTGTTAAAGAACCAGTGAAGGGATCTTAAACTCGATTAATTAATATTCACTTTTTCAGGCGGCAGGCTGGTGTAACTTTGAGCCTGTCTTAGCCGCTCTGCTTCGACAAAAACCTTTGGTTTGCCGCCGCAGGCTCTGCGGCGGATTTTTTATAAATACCCCATGTAAATTTATTTAGTGTTGGGTTTATAAAAAGTACGGCGAGTACTTTGTTTTCTATTAACTTCCACAACTAATTGCCGGCGCTTTTATTGGCGCGACAGCACGTGAACCGATCAACTCCCTCCGTTTTAATACTTTCTTAAAAAAATCGGTCTATGGTTCTGGCCCTTGCTCATCATCCCGTATGTGTGGATTGTGTTGCCCCATTCCAAGCAGCACACGAGGGCCTGCTGTGTATTTATTGTTGGTGGAAGACGACGCCATGCTGGCCGAAGCCATTTGCGATGGCGCACGGCAAAACAGCTGGAACATTGACCGCAGAACAATGAGCAGCTCCCGGGCAAGGACGCCAGCCCGCAACTACGCAGCGCCGGGCTGGCCGAAGCCGGGTTGTTGACGTACCAGGTGTGGGCGCGCCACGACCGTTTGCTGGCCGGTGCGCCGGGCGCTCCGTCGACGGCGTTGCAGGGGAGTTTCCTGGACGGCTTTTCGAGCCCGATGATCGATGGGCGCAAGTGGCGGGTCTATTCAATTTCCGACAGCAACCGGCAACTGACGGTCCAGGTCGGCTACCTGCACAGTGTGATCAGCGCGGACATGCGTCGAAAAGCCTTCGTGGCGCTATGTATCGCCTCATCGCTGCTGGCGCTGGTAGGGCTGTTGATGTGGCAGGTGTTGCGGCGTGCGCTACGGCCGGTACTGGTGATCGAAAATGCCCTGCGGGGCAGGCATCGTTTTGACCTTACGCCGTTGTGGGTGGGCGCGCTGCCCGTCGAGCTGCGCCCGCTGGTGGAGGGGTTCAATCACTTGCTGCGCCAACTCGACCAGGCACTGGAAGGTGAACGGCGTTTTATCGCCAATGCGGCCCATGAGTTACGCACGCCGCTCTCGGCCTTGCAGGCCCATGCGCAAATTGCCCTGCGGGCCACGACCCTGGCCTGAAAAGGACGCGACCTTGCACAAGCTGCTGGCCGTGGTGGCGCGCAGCTCGCGTTTGTCTGAGCAATTGCTGGACCTGGCGAGCCTGGAGGCGGTGCACAAACCCCATCGCACCCAGGTCGATTTGAGCGAACTCATCGGCTATGTCACCGATGAATTTGAGGTGCAGGCCGCGCAGGCGCAGCGCACGCTGCTGGTGGAGACCCAACCGTGCCTGATCGACTGCGATGTCGACGCCATGGGCATTTTGCTGCGCAACCTGATCGACAATGCCCTGCGCTACACCGCGCCAGGCGACCACGTAAAAATCAGTTGTGGCCCATCGCCCCAGGGGCCTTGCCTGCAAGTCGCCGATGACGGGCCGGGGGTGGCGGCCGCCGAGAGGGAGTCGATCTTCGAGCGCTTTTACCGCGTTCCCGGCAATGGCGGGCAGGGCAGCGGGATCGGCCTGTCGCTGGTGAAAAATATCGTTCAAGGGCACCACGCAAGCCTCATCACCAGCAGCGGCCTGGCCGGCAAGGGATTGTCCATCAGCGTGTATTTTCCTGGGGTTGTGCCGCCTCCAGCACCTGCGCCATAACCTGGGCCTGCCATTCAAAATAAGGGTTGTACGTGAGGCGGGCATGCACCTTGCCTGCTTCCCGATAGCCCCAATCGGAATACCACACAGCGGCCCCCGCCAGGCATTGGCGGTAGCCGTCGGCGTTCTGCCCGTTGGAACACATCGGCTGTTTGCCTTGTCGACCGTACTGGGGGTTGTCCGGCGAGAACAGCACACTCATATGGGAAAACTGGCTGATGTGTTCGGCGGGAAACTGATCACTGCGCACCAGCATCCTAGGGTGGCGCTGCCCGGCAACCAGGTCGCCATACCAGATCATCCGGGATGCCGGGTTCGGAAAGCGCTGACTGAACGTCTCCCGCACAAACCCCACATCCACCACCGAATCATGGGCGGCGCTGACGATCAGCACTGGCCGGTCATAGGTCTGCATCGCCAGCCTGCTGCGCACGACGGTACTGGTGAGGTAGAACTGGGCAAAGCCGTTGGTGGGTACGTTCTGGTAGCGCAACGGCGTCTGCTGGGGGGCAGGGCCGTCGGGCTGGCGCAACCAGGGCTTGACCCTGGACAGCCACGGTAACAACCAATCGAAGGGCAGGCGGGCCTTGAACGCGGGCGAAAACAGCAGCAGGCCAGCGATGGCCGGGTCGTCCATGGCGTATTCCAGCACCAGGTTGGCCCCGGTGGAGAGACCGCCCAGGTACACCTCGTCGGCGTCCTGGCGCAGCAACGCCACTTGCCGCGCCACGCTGTGTTGCCAGTCGGTGATATCGACGCCCAGCATGTCGGCGGGTTGAGTCCCGTGCCCGGGCAGCAACAGCGTGCGCACCCGATAACCCTGGCCGGCGAGTTGTGGTGCGATATCAATGAACGAGCCCGGTGAGTCCCCCAGGCCGTGAACCAGCAGAATCCCCTTGCCGTTGGGGTGTTCAGGCAGCCATTCGCGAGGGGCGTTCCAGGCCAGTTCCAGGGCATGGTCCGTGCCCTGGAAGCGTCGGTCACGTTCAAGCAGCAAGAGGGTTTGCTGGCGGTAGTTGGCAAAACTCGCCGGCACCGGCGATACAGGGCTGGCCGGCAGCTCGGCGCAGCCGGCGATGCAGGACAACAACAGCGTCCCGAGTGATTTCATGGGGCCTCCGTGGGCGTGAGCAAGCACCGTAAAGCCGCCGCAGGCAGGGCCCGCGACGGCCATGTCAGTCAAAAACGGTACATGTACCAAAGCCGTGCCGAACCGAGGGTGGATCGGTCCACGATCGGGCTGTCTTCAATCTCACTGCCCAGGCGTGTGGCGCTCAGGTCCAGATAGACGTGCTGGTTGGCCTCCAGCTGATAACCAACGCGTACCCCTGCCTCGATATTGACGGTGGCGTCACCGGTGTAGGCCCGACGCGTCGCCGTGGCTTCGCGGGCGCGTACACCGTAGTAGTAAGCGACGTAATCTTCATCCAGGTGCACCGCTGCCAGGCGCGGGGTGAAGTCGAAGCTTCCCGCGGTAAAGCGTCGCTCGACGGCCAGCCGGATGATTTGCCCGTCACTGTTGCCTGACGCATCGCCTGCCCATTGCGCGGAAAACTGCGCGACCGGGCTCTGCCAGATGGCCTTGCCCCCCAGCCAGATGCCGGGATCACGGTCACGCATGCCGTCCAGGTCCTCGGAATCGGAGGCGTCATAGCCTTCACCCAGCCCGTACCGGGCCTGCAAACGAAAGGACAGCGCGCTGTCGCTGGGAATCTTGAAGTCGATACCAGGGCCCATCACGCTGATCCAGCGATTTTCATAGGACACCGCCGGCAAGAGTTGGCTGTCGTTGTCATGGCCGCGGTAGGGGGAATTTGTCACGGCGGCCCCCAGGCCCAGTCCCCAGCCAAATGCCTTGTCGCTTTCTGGCGCCGCGAGGGTGATGCCGGGCAGCAGCGACAGGCTGGCCAGGCACAGTGTCCCGACAAACGAGGTCAACGCGTTCACGGGCGGCGATTTAGCTTCGATGGGAGACATAGGTGTGTTCTCAGAGGGAGGGCTGAGGCGGAGTATGTCGGGGAGGAATTAAGAAATTTTTAGGCGGATTAATCGCTTGTTAAGAGGTCACTCAAAAGAACAAATCCTTCGGCGACAGCCTCTCGCTGAACCGTGAACCGGGATTCCTGGCGTGTTGCTTGATGACCTGCTTCAACACACCGATGAAGGCAGTTGCAGCTTTGCTGCGCACGTTACCCCGGCGGCTGACCACGCCGAGGATCCTTGATTTGGAGCCTTTGAACGCACTCAACGGCGCAACCGCATCGGCAAAACACGCGGATTTGAGCAATAAGTCAGGCAATACAGTCAGCGAGTCCGTCTGCAACAGCACCGGCAGCAAAATCCCCGCCGAGTGCACGCTCACCACATGACTGGGCGGGGGTGACAGGCGAAACTCCCGGTTCAGATCGCTGATAAACGTGTTGTGCAGCGAAGGCGGGTAGTTCGCCAGCCACTTCATGGCATTCAGTTCATCAATGGAACTGGAGTGCCGTAGCGGATGGTCTTTACGCCCCACCACATGGGCCTGATAAGAAAACAGCGGTTCGATGGAGAACTCGTTTTCGGTAATGAAATTACTGGCCTGGATCACCGCGAAATCCAGATAGCCGTCCCGAAGCTGCGGCACCGAAATGCCGTGCAGCCCCTCGAACACCTCGAGGAATACGTGGGGGTACTCTTGCTGGTAGAGGCTCAGGCATTCCGGCAGAAAGCTGAAGTTGATAAACGGCGAGACGGCAATACGCAGGCGTTCGGCCTGCCCGCTGCGAATCAGGTTCAGGTCGGCCTTGGCCTTTTCAATCTCGCTGAGTATCAGGCGCGCGTGGTGCAGCAGGCTTTTGCCAGCCTCGGTAAAACGCACGCCGGTGTGGGTGCGCTCCAGCAATTCCACCCCTTGTTGCTGCTCCAGATCACGCAAGGTGCGGGTGATTGCGGCCTGGGTCAGGCCGACGGATTTGGCCGCGCTGCGGATGCTCCCGGTTTCGGCGACCGCCACCAAAGCGGTGAACTGGTTGGTTTTCATGCTGCCCCTGATGACAACTAAATGTTGTCATCGAGCCTAAAGGTTGTCTTTTCATTCTGTCAATACGGGTCAGAATCAAGCCCATATCGGGTCTGAGGAGACAACAAAAATGAAGATTCTGGCAGAGATCGAACAGATTCAGGACGAGATGATAGCCATCAGGCGCGCTATCCACGCTCATCCGGAATTGGGCTTCGAGGAGTTTGCAACCAGTGACCTGGTGGCGCAAAAACTTGAGGAATGGGGCTTCGAGGTGCATCGCGGCCTGGCCGGCACCGGCGTAGTAGGGCAATTGCGCAACGGTGACGGCGCGCGCATAGGCTTGCGGGCCGACATGGACGCGCTGCCGATTGCCGAGGAGACGGGCCTGGAATACGCTAGCACCCAGCCCGGCAAAATGCACGCCTGCGGCCATGATGGTCACACCGCCACACTGCTGGCAGCGGCCAAAGTCTTGGCCAACACCCGACGCTTCAGCGGCACCCTGAACGTGATCTTCCAGCCGGCGGAAGAAGGCTTGGGCGGCGCCCGTGAAATGGTCGAACAGGGTTTGTTTGAGCTGTTTCCGTGCGATGCGATCTTCGCCATGCACAATATGCCGGGCTTCCCCCAGGGCAAGCTGGGCTTTCTCGCCGGGCCGTTCATGGCCTCATCCGACACGGCGACGATCACCCTGAACGGCGTGGGAGGGCATGGAGCAGTGCCCCACAAGACAGTGGATCCGGTAGTGATCGCGGCTACTTTGACCTTGTGCCTGCAAAGTGTGGTATCGCGCAATATCGACCCACTGGACACCGCAATCGTCAGCGTTGGCTCTATTCATGCAGGTTCCGCTGCAAATGTGATCCCGGCATCCGCCAAGCTGCTGGTCAGCGTTCGGTCATTGCGAGCCGACACTCGCGACCTGCTGCAAACCCGCATTACTACCCTGGCGCAGCACATCGCACAGAGTTACGGCGGCAACGCAGACGTGCATTACAACCGGCGTTACCCGGTACTGGTCAATGATGAGGCGGAGACGGAACTGGCCCGCAGTGCAGCTCTGGAATGGTGCGGGGAAGACGGCCTGATCGAGAATATGCGCCCGCTCACAGGCAGCGAAGACTTCGCCTTTATGTTGGCGAAATGCCCGGGCTCCTACCTGATCATCGGCAATGGCGACAGTGCGGAGAACGTCATGTGTCACCATCCCAAATTCGACTTCAACGACCAGTGCCTTTTGGTCGGCGCGTCCTACTGGGTCAAGCTGGTGGAAAAAATGCTCAAGCACACTGCTGCTGTCAATTGAGGCCCGGACCCGATCATGGAAACTACTTCAACTGAAGCGTCCGCCGTGTCTGTGCGCACATCGGCACCGGCCCAGCCCGGCAGGAAAAACAACATCGCCGCCGTCACCATCGGCAATGGCCTGGAGTTCTACGACTTCACGGTCTACAGCTTTTTCGCCACGGTGATCGGCAAGCAGTTCTTTCCCATGGAAGGCTCAAACCAGCTGCTGCTGGCGTTCGCCACCTATGGCATCGGTTTTTTCATGCGCCCGTTGGGCAGCATTTTGCTCGGCCAGTATGCCGACCGGGTAGGGCGCAAGGCCGCGATGATATTGACCCTTTGGCTGATGGCCATCGGTTCGCTGATTTTTGTGCTGACGCCCACTTATGGCCAGATAGGTATCGCCGCGCCCTTGCTGATCGTGTTTGCCCGACTGCTGCAAGGCTTCGCGATTGGCGGCGAGGTCGGCGCGTCGACGACTTACCTGATGGAAAAAGCCGACAGCCACGAACGAGGTTACTTCACCAGTTGGCAATTCTTCAGCCAAGGCCTGAGCGTGTTGCTCGGTGCAGTGGTGGGCCTGAGCGTGAACTACACCCTGACCGAGGAACAAGTCATGGCCTGGGGCTGGCGTCTGCCATTTGTGATCGGGCTGCTGGTGATCCCGGTGGGCTCGTATATGCGCCGGCACCTGCAGGAAAGTGACCAGGTGAAGCACGACGTCAGCCATCGCTTGAGCTGGGGCGAGCATAAACGTGCGTTGGCCGCCGGAATCCTGATCGCCATCGGCGGCACTTCGGGCTCCTATGTAATCCTGCATTACCTCTCGAATTTTGCCGTGGCGCAGTTACACCTGCCGCTGTCTGCCGGGATCTGGACCGGCTGCGCAGCGGGTGCCGTGCAAGTGGCGCTGGCGGTGGCTTCCGGCCGAGCCTGTGATCGCTGGGGGCGCAAGCGCATGATTTTCTGGTCGCGGCTGGCCTTGTTGCTGTTGATCTACCCGGCGTTCGTGCTGTTGCAGCACTCGCCTACTTTGCCCGCGCTGGTGATTGTAGCGAGTACCCTGGCGGCGTTGCTGGTGTGCAATACCGTGCCTTCGCTGGTGTTGCTTGCGGAAATTTTCCCCGCTCAGGTCCGGGCGACAGGCCTCTCGGTGACCTACGCCCTGGCCAGCATCATTTTCGGCGGCTTTGCGCAGTTCTTCTGCACGCTGCTGATCTCACTTACCGGCAACCCCAGCGCCCCGGCGTTCTACCTGATTGTGTGCGGGCTGGTTTCCCTGCTGGGCCTGGCGCTTGTCAAAGAACCCACTCAACGTTAACCCAGAAGTAACGGAGCTTTTCATGACTACCTCAATAACGCGGTACGGGCGCGTATGCCCTGGTTTTTTCCGACTGTCGACGCTGGCAGCGGCGGTGTTGTGTTCAACCCTGGCGGGGCCGTCCATGGCCAGGGAAACCGATGAGGCCCGGGTGGATGCCCTGCTGAAAAAGATGACCCTTGACGACAAGTTCAACCTGATCCGCGGCATGACCGAAGCGGATGCTACCAACCAGGGTCAGGCCGGCTACCTGCCGGGCGTACCGCGCCTCGGCGTGCCGGCCCTGCGCATGGCAGACGGGCCACCCGGTATCCTGACCCGCAAGGCCTCGATCATTCCCACCTCGACCATGGGCCTTGCCGCCACCTTCAGCAAACAGGATGCCTTTGATAACGGCACGGTGATTGGCGAGGAAGCAAAGCGCCTGGGCATCGACGTGGCGCTGGAGCCCTTCATCAACATGTTCCGCGACTCGGGCTTTCGGCGCGGCTGGAACACCTATGGCGAAGACCCGCTCCTGACCGGCAGCATGGGCGCTGAATTGATCAAGGGCATCCAGGGCCAGGGCGTGATGGCGCAAGCCAAGCACCTGGTCGGCTACGACATGACCGGCTTTGACGTGAGCATCCCCGAGCAAGCCCTGCACGAGGTGTACCTGGCTCCGTTCCAGGACGCCGTTGACGCCGGCGTAGCGTCAATCATGTGCTCCTACAACAAGCTCAACGGCGAATTCGCCTGCGGCAACGAACAATTGCTGGAACAGGTGCTGCGCAAGCAGATGGGCTTCAAGGGCTTTGTCACCTCTGACTGGGGCGGCGTGCACAGTGCGCAATACATCAAGCGGGGCATGGACATGGAGATGCCCGGGCGCATCGATGAACAGCACCCATTCTGGGACATCATGCGTTCCTACTACGACGACACCGAGCAGCAACAGCCTGCGCTGCACACGTCCATGGGCAGCATGAAAAAGGTCTTCGCTCGGCCCATGCCGGAGGAGTGGATGGTCGGCCAGCGGCCAAACGTGCTGCTGGGGCAATTCCCCAACGACGAGAAGCCGAGCAACCTGTTTGAAGCCCTGCGGGATAAAACCGTCAGGGAACAGGACATCGACACGGCCGCCAGGCGCGTGCTCGGGCAGATGGAGCGTTTCGGCCTGTTGGACAAGGGCAGCCACCAGCCACAGTCGACCCCGATGGTTGCCGGGTTGTCCGCCATCGTGCGCCGCACCAGTGAGCATTCGGCGGTGCTGCTGAAAAACCAGGACAACGTACTGCCGCTATCGAAGGACGACCTCACGGGCATAGCGATGATCGGCCCGGGCGCTGTCCAGCCCGTTGCGCTGGGAGTTTCAGCCGAGCACGCGATCGGCATGCCGCAGCTACAAGTCGGGCCGGCCACTGCACTAAAGGCAATCGAACCGAATGCCGCGATTAGCGTGACGGTGGCCAATGACATGACCGGCGTCGTGATTCCGGCAGACCGGGTTTCGTTCGATGGCAAGCCAGGTTGGGTTAGAGTCGAGGAGGGGCAGAACCAGCGTGACCAACAACTGCAGTTCACTGGCGCGAATGCCCTGGCGGCAAACACCTTGCCAAGCTGGAAAACCCACCTGACCATCGATCAGGAAGGCGACTACAACCTCAACCTGCACATGCTTGGCGCCGGTGCCGTGCTGAAGGTCGACGGGAAAATCATCGGTGAAAGCAGCTCGTTGAAAAACGCCCTGCACGGTGATGTGGTGCATCCGGGGCAGGATGCCCTGATGCCAACCACCGATGGCCTCAACAACGTGCGGCGGATGGTCAAGCTCAGCCGTGGCGAACATCTGATTGAAGTCAGCACCTATAACGACACGTCTGGTGAACCGGTTCAAGTACGCCTGGCGTGGGTCACGCCTGCCATGCGCGAAGCCAACCGGGCGCAGGCGCTGGCTGCTGCCCGCAGCGCGAAGAAGGTCGTATTTTTTGCCTGGGCGCGTACCGACCCACAGTTTGGTTTGCCGGGCGACCAGGACAAACTGATCGAAGAAATCGCCGCGATCAATCCCAATCTCGTAGTGGTGCTCAACACCAGCAGCCCGGTCGCGATGCCATGGCTGGACAAGGTCAAGGGCCTGGTGCAGATGTGGTGGACAGGTGATGAAGGCGGCCCTGCGACTGCGAACATCCTCACCGGCCGCAGCAACCCTGCAGGCCGCCTGCCGTTTACCTGGGCCCGCAGCCTGCAGGACTATCCCGCCACCGATCCCAAGTACCCCGAGCGTGGCCAGCAACTGGATGGCGTGGTCAGTTACACCGAGGGCGTCAATATCGGCTACCGCTGGTTTGAGTCGCAGCATAAGGCACCGCTGTTCCCATTCGGTTATGGGTTGTCCTATAGCCGCTTCGATTACAGCGCGCTGCAAACCTATCGCCTGGGCAATGGCGACCTCAAGGTTGATTTCAAACTGACCAACAGTGGTGGCGTTGCGGGGGATGAAGTACCGCAGCTGTACCTGAGTGCACCGCAACACAAGGTCGAAGGTGCCGAGTTCGCGCCGCAGACCCTGGTCGGGTTTGATCGGGTCAGCCTCAAGGCCGGGGAGACTCGGGCGGTGTCCATCACCGTGCCGCTGCGCAAGCTCCAGTATTGGGCGGTGAAGACCCAATCCTGGGAGCTGCCGCGAGGCCAGCGCACCTTGAAACTCGCCAGTGCGTCGGACAACGTGAGGGCCAGCCACGTCGTCTCGTTCTGACCGTTACACCCCATAAAAATAAAAATATCCAGGCTTTAGCGTCACCTACCTCTTGAACGTCTGCGCCATTGCCTGGTGGCGCAGCGGGAGCTTTCACCGATGAATTTCTCTGTTCGTCCAACTGGACAAGGCTTTTGCGTGCGTCATCGTTTTATCCTGGCGTGCTTCCTGGCGCTGTGCAGCGTGCAGCCAGCCATGGCCATCGATCTGATCAAGACCGACAGCGATCGGTTGGAGCTGCACGCCCAGGGCATTTTCGCGTCAAACGACAAGGTCTACATCCAGGGCCGTCACACCGGCAGCATCGGCCACCGCATCAACATGATCTACACCCACCAGCTCGACTCGCAGTGGGCCGTGGGCATGCGTCAGGAATGGGCCTACGACCCGTTCTACTACGACGGCACCGCCGCCCAGACCAAGCGTTTCCAGTATGTGTTCGTGCGCAATGCGCGCTGGGGGCAACTGAGCTACGGTCAGCAAAAGTCCCTGACCTTCGACATGGTGGGTTCGATCACCGACTGGTATTTGGGCTACGGCACTAAAGGGCAGGGCACGTTCAATGGGTATGGCGGCAACCAGTTGCTGGGCTTCTCCCGGCCGAACAAAACCCTGTATTACCGGGTAAGAAGCGACGATTTCGAATTTGGCGTGATGTATGGCCTGGGCACCGGCCCGGTACACAACTCCGTCAACCCCAGCAGCGTGGGCGCCGGCAAATTCGTCGACAGCTCCCGCAATGCGCTGTACCAGGTGGGTACTGTCTGGCGCCCGGCGGATCATTGGTCATTGCGCCTGGCCTACGGCTACACCGAAATGAGCGAGCGTTCACTGGACGGCCACGCTCAACTCAACACTCGGCACCCGAATGTCGAAGGCTGGTTGTCGGGGGTGACCTACACCAATGCGCCCTGGTATCACGCGGTGGTTTACGGCGAGTACCGCAACCTGAATGCATCAGCGCCCACCGCCAGTGGTTATCGCGAGGCTAAGGCACTGGAGTCTTACAGCAGCTATTCGTTTCCGGAAATGGGCGAGCTGGGATTCTTCAAGGCGTATGGCGGGATCAACCTGTTCTCGGACAAGAACAGCTCAGGGCGCAGCGGCTACTCGGTGGCCGGTTTTGCCCTGATCACCTTGCATGACACTTTGGCGATTGGCCTGGAGAGGAAGTTCGATATGGCCAGGAACAAGCAAGGCGACTATACGGGGCAGGATGAGTATGAGTTGGTCGCCAAGTACTACTTTTAACAATTTACCTGCCCCTGGTCGCACAACTGCTGTGCGACTTGGGGGGTTAATCCACTGCCGTACAGTGCCTATAGTTCTGTCACCGTCGCAACGCCCCACGGGGCATGCGAAATCCAGTCGTAGATTGAGGTGATCATAATGAATAGCGAATTCAAGCCTGACGTGGCCGATACCCAACTGCAGCACCTGCTCGATGCCGAATACTTTGAATACAGCAAGGCTGCCAATCCCATCAGCGCCAACCTGATCACGCGCATTCCCTATCACAGCTTCCCGGCCTCGCTGTACGACAGTGGGCCCTCTCGGGTAGTGCCGCTGGACCTCAGCGATGCCTTGGGTTGCGAAGGTCCGGCCACCGGTCCGGGGCTGTGTGCGAACTTCATTCGCCTGAACGCCGGCGATACGCTGGAACTGCACCCCAACGCCACCTCACAGGTGTTTTATGTCATCGCCGGGCAGGGCAGTGTGGTTCAGGGCGCGCACCGCATCGACTGGACCAAAGGCTGCTTCATTGCGCTGCCAGGTCTGCAGCAAGCGCAGTTCAGCGCATCAGAGGATGCGCGCCTGTATTACGTCCACGATGAGCCGCTGTTGCGTTACCTGGGCGTGACCCGCAGTGCCGATCGCTTCGTGCCGACGCTGTATCCCGCGGAGCTGGCCAACGCAAAACTGCGGGAAGCGGCCGATGATCCCCGCGCCCAGGACCGTAGCCGTATCAGCATCCTGCTGGGCAATCGCAACTTCCCGCAGACCCGTACCGTGACGCATGTGCTGTGGGCGATGTATGGGATTC
The DNA here is from genome assembly GCF_044742865.1 of Pseudomonas sp. NPDC087814. Lineage (NCBI taxonomy): Bacteria > Pseudomonadati > Pseudomonadota > Gammaproteobacteria > Pseudomonadales > Pseudomonadaceae > Pseudomonas > Pseudomonas sp. NPDC087814. The sequence continues at coordinate 18,943 of NZ_JBIUVK010000003.1, forward strand.
TGCCCGCCGGCTCGATTCAGAAGCCCCACCGACACCAGTCGATTGCGCTGGATTTCATCATTGATTGCCCCAAGGGCTGCTATTCGCTCGTGGGCACCGAACTGGACGCCGATGGGCAGATCCGCAACCCGGTGCGGGTCGACTGGTCGCCGGGCCTGGCGTTCGTGACGCCGCCAGGTTACTGGCATGCCCACTTCAATGAGTCCGACACGGAAGCCTTCCTGATTCCGATCCAGGACGCCGGGCTGCAAACCTATCTGCGGTCGCTGGATATCCGCTTCAGTTGAAACGTTTCCAGTGCGGTGATTCGCCCATCTGCTCGACGATAAAGTCGATGAAGCACCGCACTTTGGAAGACACGATGCGCTTGGGTGGATACACGAACCACACCGCCGATTCACGGCCTGCGATGCGGATATCCCACTCAGGCAACCACACCAGCAACTCGCCGGTTTGAATGGGTTTGGCTACCAGCCAGTCGGGCAGCAAGGCAAATCCCAGGCCCTGTTGTGCGGCGATCAATTGTGCGTCCAGGTCGTTGATCCGGATGCTGTCTTTATGCACCAGCGGTGACACCTCACGCCCGTTGGCAAATGCGCTGTCAGCCGCTCCCAGGATCGCCGGCATGGCAGCCAGGTCGGCAGGGTTGACCGGCGCCGGATACTCCCGGCAAAACGCCGGGCTGGCCACCAGCCGGTAGCGCTCATCGCAGATCTTGCGTGCCTTCAACGTGGAATCCGCCAGGGTGCCAATGCGGATCGCCAGGTCCGCGCCGGCATGAATCAGGTTGACGTGGCTGTCGTCCAGCACCAGTTCCAGCTTGATCTGCGGGTAGCGGGCCAGGAAGGCATTCAAGGTGGGAAGGATATGGTGGCGGGCAAAGGCGGGCGGCAGGTTGAGCTTGAGCACGCCCCGTGGCTGTTCGTTCAGCGCGGAGGTGGCCGCCTTGGCTTGTTCCAGCTCGTCCAGCACCCGGCGGGCGTGCGTCAGGAATGTCTGGCCACCCTCGGTCAGGTGCAGCGTACGGGTAGATCGGTTGAACAAGGCGATGCCGAGGTCCTGCTCAAGGTCCTTCACGTAGCGTGAAACCGTGGAAGCCTTGATGCCAAGCCGGTCGGCGGCACGGGAGAAGTTATTGCCCTCGGCGGCTTCGACAAAGGCGGTTAACGCAGCGAAGTAATCCAAGGGCGGCCTCGACTTGACGGTGGGTTGCCTGGCGCTACAGCGGCGTCAGCACGTTCATCACGGTGTCCAGCGCCACCCGGGTATCGTCCAGTTGCACCAGGGAGGCATGCCGCGCGCCGAGGGCGTCACGGTTCTTGATCGCGGTGAGGATCGCTTTGTGCCGGGGCAGGCTGAGGCCCTGGATGTCGGGGCGACGGTTGGTGATGTTGATGGACTCGCGAAGTGGCAGCGACAGCATGTTGCACATGTAGGCCAGCAAGTCGTTGCGGGTCGCATCGGCAATTGCGCGGTGGAAGTCCAGGTCGGCCTGTAACAGCGCGTCGTGGGTATTGGCGGTTTCCATGCCGAGGTAGGCTTTTTCGATGGTGGCGATGTCGGCGTCGGTGGCGGTGGTCGCGGCCATCGCGGCGATTTCCGGCTCGAGGATCCGGCGTACACCGGCCAGGGTGTTGAAAAACTCGCTGTGGGGTGTCGACTGCATCAGCCAGGTCAGCACGTCCGGGTCCAGCAAGTGCCACTGCACCCGAGGGCGCACCACAGCGCCGACCTTGGGCTTGGAAATCACCAGGCCCTTGGCGCTCAGCACCCGAGTCGCCTCACGCAATACCGAGCGGCTGACCTTGTACTCCTCGCACAAGGTGGCCTCCATGGGCAACCGTTCTTCCGGCTTGAAGCGCCCGGAAACGATGTGCATGCCCAAGTCCTGGACGATTTGGGCGTGCATGCTCTTGCGCGGCTTGGTCGGCTGCTGATCCATAACAGGGAGGCTACTCTGGCGAAATACGCGGCATCATAGCATTGCTCCCGTCCCAATTAGTGGGAATGACGCGGCACTTCGGCGCCACGGCAGCCCACCAGGAAGTCGAAGTCGCAGCCCTGGTCTGCCTGTAATACGTGGTCGATGTACAGCTGCCGGTAACCCCCGACAATCAGCTGCTCGGGCGGCGCAAGGTCGGCCATGCGGGCCGCCAGTTCGGCGTCCGGAATGTCCAGGTGCAGGCGGCCATTGGCGCAATCGAGTTCGATCCAGTCGCCTTCCTTGACCGTGGCCAACGGGCCGCCGGCCGCCGCTTCCGGTGCCACGTGCAACACCACGGTGCCGTAGGCCGTGCCGCTCATGCGCGCATCGGAAATGCGCACCATGTCGGTCACGCCCTGGGCCAGCAGTTTGGCCGGCAAGCCCATGTTGCCGACTTCCGCCATGCCCGGATAACCCTTGGGCCCGCAGTTTTTCATCACCAGGATCGAGTTGGCATCCACGTCCAGTTCCGGGTCGTTGATCCGTGCCTTGTACATGTCGAAGTTCTCGAACACCACGGCACGCCCGCGATGCTGCATCAGTTCGGCACTGGCAGCCGAGGGCTTGAGGACTGCACCCAGTGGTGCGAGGTTGCCCCGCAGCACACAAATGCCGCCGTCGGCGCGGATCGGGTTGTCGAGGGTGCGGATCACTTCGTCCTGGCCGTAGATCGGTGCTTCGCGGGTGTTTTCGCCGAGGGACTTGCCGTTGACGGTCAAGGCATTCGGGTGCGGGATCAGGTTGGCCTCACCGAGGCGGCGCAGCACCGCCGGCAGGCCGCCAGCGTAGTAGAACTCCTCCATCAGGAAGCGCCCGGACGGCTGCAGGTCGACGATGGTCGGCATGCCACGGCCCATGCGGGTCCAGTCGTCCAGGTCGAGCTCGACGCCGATACGCCCGGCGATGGCTTTCAGGTGAATCACCGCGTTGGTCGAGCCGCCGATGGCTGCGTTGACGCGAATCGCGTTTTCGAAAGCCTCCTTGGTCAGGATCTTCGACAGCTTCAGGTCTTCACGCACCATCTCCACCGCACGCATGCCGGACATGTGCGCCAGTACATAACGCCGCGCATCCACCGCGGGAATCGCCGCGTTGTGGGGCAGGGAAGTGCCGAGTGCTTCGGCCATGCAGGCCATGGTCGAGGCGGTGCCCATGGTGTTGCAGGTGCCCGCCGAGCGGGACATGCCGCCTTCGGCCGCGAGGAAATCGTCGAGGGTAATGGTGCCCGCCTTGACCTGTTCGCTGAGCTGCCACACCACGGTGCCCGAGCCGATGTCCTGGCCCTTGTGCTTGCCGTTGAGCATCGGCCCGCCGGTGACGACGATCGCCGGCACGTCGCAACTGGCGGCGCCCATCAGCAGCGCCGGGGTGGTCTTGTCACAGCCGGTCAGCAGCACCACGCCGTCGATGGGGTTGCCGCGAATGGCTTCCTCCACGTCCATGCTGGCCAGGTTACGGGTGAGCATCGCGGTGGGGCGCAGGTTCGATTCGCCGTTGGAGAACACCGGGAATTCCACCGGAAAGCCACCGGCTTCGATCACGCCGCGTTTCACATGCTCGGCAATCTGGCGGAAGTGCGCATTGCAGGGCGTCAGCTCCGACCAGGTATTGCAGATCCCGATGATCGGTTTGCCGTGAAACTGATGATCGGCAATCCCCTGGTTTTTCATCCAGCTGCGGTACATGAAGCCGTTTTTATCGGCGGTACCAAACCAGCTGGCGGAGCGCAGGACGGGCTTTTTCTCGGACATGGCTGACTCTCTTATTGTAAGACTATATTGATCCATTCTCGGCTTAACATAGGCGTAAATTCGGGTGTTTGGAAGTGTTGTTGATTAAATAGTATTACTATATAGTCCGATTCAACGAGGCCTGGCCCTGGCGGTTTTCCGCGAGAGGCGACCCGAAACGCTCTATAAAAATAACAATCGGAGACCGCTCACATGAGCCAGGAACAGCGGCTGATACGTCGCATCACGCTGAAACTGATTCCCTTCCTGATCTTGCTGTACCTGATTGCCTACGTGGATCGCTCGGCCGTGGGCTTCGCCAAATTGCACATGGGCGCGGATGTCGGCATCGGCGATGCGGCGTATGGGCTGGGAGCAGGGCTGTTCTTTATTGGCTACTTCCTGCTGGAAATCCCCAGCAACCTGATGCTCGACCGTTTCGGCGCGCGGCGCTGGTTCGCACGAATCATGGTGACCTGGGGCGCGATTACCATCGGCATGGCATTCGTCCAGGGCCCCCACAGTTTCTATGTGATGCGCTTTCTGCTGGGCGCCGCCGAAGCCGGGTTCTTCCCGGGTGTCCTCTACTACATCACCCAATGGTTCCCGGTGAGGCACCGCGGCAAGATCCTCGGGCTGTTCATCCTGTCCCAACCCATCGCGATGATGATCACCGGCCCCGTGGCGGGCGGCTTGCTCGGCATGGACGGGATACTCGGCCTGCACGGCTGGCAGTGGTTGTTCATCGTCATCGGCACCCCAGCGATCCTGCTGACCTGGCCGGTGCTGCGCTACCTGCCGGATGGGCCGCAACAGGTGAAATGGATGGACCAGGCGGAGAAGGCCTGGCTCACCGGCGAGCTGGCCAAAGACCTGCAAGCCTACGGCCAGACCCGGCACGGCAACCCGCTGCATGCGCTGAAGGACAAACGCGTGTTGCTGCTGGCGCTGTTCTACCTGCCGGTGACCTTGAGCATTTATGGGCTGGGCCTGTGGCTGCCGACCTTGATCAAGCAGTTTGGCGGCAGCGACCTGACCACCGGATTCGTGTCGGCAGTGCCCTACATCTTCGGGATCATCGGTTTGCTGATCGTCCCGCGCAGTTCCGATCGCCTGAATGATCGCTACGGTCATCTTGCCGTGCTCTACGTGTTGGGCGCCATCGGCCTGTTCCTCAGCGCCTGGCTGACAGTGCCGCTGTGGCAACTGGCAGCGCTGTGCCTGGTGGCGTTTGCGCTGTTCTCTTGCACGGCGGTGTTCTGGACCTTGCCGGGACGTTTCTTTGCCGGCGCGAGTGCAGCGGCGGGCATCGCCTTGATCAACTCGGTGGGCAACCTCGGCGGCTACATCGGGCCGTTCGTGATCGGCGCCCTCAAGGAGTACACCGGCAACCTTGCGTCGGGCTTGTACTTCCTGGCGTGCGTGATGCTGTTCGGGGTGGTGTTGACCGGGGTGGTCTATCGGTTGCTGGAGCGCAGGCACGTGCTGCCGCCCGATCAGTTCGCCGCCAGCGCCCGTGGCGCCACGCGTACTTAATTGGCAATCAGGAGAACACTCATGGGGTTAGTGCAGTTTGAATTGAACAACGGCGAACGCCGAGTGGGCGTGGTCGACGGCGATCAGGTACGCGAGGTGCGGGCCGCCCGCACGGTACGCGACCTGGCACTCGCCGCCATCGAGGCTGGCGTCACCCTGCAACAGCACATAGACCACCTCGGCCTGGCCGAGAGCCACGACTACGCCAGACTGCTGGCCGCGCAGAAGATCTTGCCACCGCTGGATCACCCGGACCCGGCCCACACGCTGGTCAGCGGTACCGGCCTGACCCACCTGGGCAGTGCGTCGGCGCGGGACAAGATGCACCAGAACGCCAGTGACGAAAGCGCGATGACCGACAGCATGCGCATCTTCAAATGGGGCGTGGAGGGCGGCAAACCGGCTGCTGGCCAGGCCGGTGTGCAGCCGGAATGGTTCTACAAGGGCGACGGCAGCATCGTGGTGCGTCCGGGCCAGCCATTCCCGTGGCCGGCGTTTGCCGAAGACGCCGGCGAAGAGCCGGAAATCGCCGGGCTGTATGTGATTGGTCACGACGGCAAGCCGTATCGCCTGGGCTACGCGGTGGGCAACGAGTTTTCCGACCACGTGATGGAGCGCAAGAATTACCTGTACCTGGCCCACTCCAAGCTGCGCAGTTGCAGCTATGGTCCCGAGTTGCGCCTGGGTGAACTGCCCCGGCACCTGGCGGGCACCAGCCGTATCGTGCGCAATGGCGAGGTGTTGTGGCAGCACGAATTCCTCAGTGGCGAAGCCAACATGTGCCACAGCCTCGAAAACCTTGAATACCACCATTTCAAATACACCCAGTTCCTGCGCCCAGGTGACGTGCATATCCATTTCTTCGGCACCGCCACCTTGTCGTTTGCCGACGGCATTCGTACCCAGCCAGGCGATGTGTTTGAAATCAGCCAGGCCGAATTCGGCGCGCCATTGATCAACGGAATTGCCGTGGCCAACAGCGGCGTGGCACCTGGCGGCATAGGCACCCTTTGAAGGAGACAGGCATGACCCGGATTTGTGGCCACAACTACATCGGCGGCCAGCGCAGCGCTGCCGGCAGCATCACCCTGCAGAGCATCGACGCCACCAGTGGCGAGGCATTGCCCTTTGATTTCTACCAGGCCACCGCGCAGGAGGTCGACGCCGCGGCCAACGCCGCCGCTCAGGCTTACCCGGCTTATCGCAGCCTGAGCGCGCAGCATCGTGCGTCGTTCCTGGAGGCGATAGCCGATGAACTGGACGCCCTGGGCGATGACTTTGTCGCCCTGGTCTGCCGCGAAACGGCGTTGCCCGCCGGGCGTATCCAGGGTGAGCGCGGTCGTACCAGCGGCCAGATGCGGTTGTTCGCCAAGGTACTGCGGCGCGGTGATTTCTACGGCGCGCGGATCGACCAGGCGCTGCCGGATCGTCAGCCCTTGCCGCGCCCGGATCTGCGCCAATACCGCATCGGCCTGGGGCCGGTCGCGGTGTTTGGGGCGAGCAATTTCCCCCTGGCCTTTTCCACTGCCGGTGGCGACACCGCCGCCGCGCTGGCGGCCGGTTGCCCGGTGGTGTTCAAGGCCCACAGCGGCCACATGGCCACCGCCGAGCGGGTCGCCGATGCGATCATGCGGGCGGCCGAGCGCACAGGTATGCCCGGCGGCGTGTTCAACATGATCTTCGGCGGCGGTGTGGGGGAAGCGCTGGTCAAGCACCCGGCGATCCAGGCCGTGGGTTTCACCGGCTCGCTCAAAGGCGGCCGGGCGTTGTGCGATATGGCGGCGGCACGCCCGCAACCGATCCCGGTGTTCGCCGAGATGTCCAGCATCAACCCGGTGATCGTCTTGCCCCAGGCCCTGCAAACCCGGGCAGACACCATCGCCCGCGACCTGGTCGCCTCGGTGGTGCAGGGGTGCGGCCAGTTCTGCACGAACCCGGGGCTGGTGATCGGGATTGCCTCGCCAGCGTTCACAGGCTTCACCCAACAGGTCGCCCAACTGATCGGCGGCCAGCCCGCGCAAACCATGCTCAATGCCGGCACCTTGAACAGCTACGGCAAAGGCCTGCACACGCTGCTGGCCCATCCTGGCATCGAGCACCTGGCGGGCCAGACGCAAACCGGCAATCAGGCGCAGCCACAGCTATTCAAAGCGGACGCCAGCCTGCTGATCAACGGCGATGAAGTGCTGCAGGAGGAAGTGTTCGGCCCCACCACGGTGTTCGTGGAAGTCGCCGACCAGGCCCAACTCGCTGCGGCGTTGCACGGCCTGCACGGCCAATTGACCGCGACGATCATCGGCGAGCCGGCGGATTTCACCCAGTTCGGCGAGTTGACGCCGCTGCTGGAGCAAAAGGTTGGCCGCATCATGCTCAACGGCTACCCCACGGGCGTCGAGGTGTGTGACGCGATGGTCCATGGCGGGCCGTATCCGGCGACTTCGGATGCCCGTGGCACTTCCGTGGGCACCCTGGCGATCGAGCGTTTCCTGCGACCTGTGTGCTTTCAGAATTACCCTGATAGCCTGCTCCCCGACGCGCTGAAGAATGCCAACCCGTTGCGCATTCAGCGTCTGGTAGATGGGCAGCCGTCGCGCAACGCGCTGTAACCGGTACCACCTGAAAACAACAAGAAAGCAGGAGGTTTCATGTCGTGGACCGCAGTCACACCGCACCGGGCTCGGCTGGGCGAAGGGCCGTTCTGGGATGTACCGGGCCAGGCCTTGTATTGGGTGGACATCATCGGCCAGCAGGCCTTGCGCCTGCAGGGCGGGCAATTGCACACCTGGCAATTGCCTGAGCCGGTCTCGGCGTTTATTCCGTGCGCCAGCGGCGATGCACTGGTGACCCTGAGCAGCGGCGTGTATCGTCTCGACCTCGATTCGACGCCGAGCGATCCGCGCCTGACCTTGCTTTGCGTCGCCGATCCGCAAGCGGGCAACCGTGCCAACGAAGCCCGCTGCGACGCCCAGGGCCGGCTGTGGCTGGGCACCATGCAGAACAACATCGGCGAGCACGGTGAAGACTTGCCGGTGCTGCGACGTTCCGGCGGCCTGTTCCGGGTCGATACCGACGGGCAGGTCACGCCGTTGCTGCAAGGCTTGGGCATTCCCAACACCTTGCTCTGGAACGACGCCGCCACCCACGTGCATTTCGGCGACAGCCTGGACGGCACGCTCTATCAATATCCGATTAATGAACAGGGCCAGCTCGCACCTGCGCAAGTCTGGTTCGGGCCTCACTCCCGGGGTGGCCCGGACGGCTCGGCCATGGACGCCGAAGGCTATATCTGGAACGCCCGCTGGGACGGCAGCTGCCTGCTGCGGCTGACGCCGGACGGTGAAGTTGACCGGGTCATCGAATTGCCGGTCAGCCGTCCCACCAGTTGCGTGTTCGCAGGCCCCGACCTCAAGACCTTGTACATCACCAGTGCCGCCAGCCCGCTGGATCACCCGCTGGACGGTGCGGTGCTGGCCATTGAGGTCGATGTGCCGGGGAAAACCTGCCACCGCTTTGCAGGATAACCAACAGGCTGTTTAACGCACTCAAAAACAACAACAAGGAGTCACCCTATGAATCGTCGTCGTGGTATCCGTTCCCTGTGCTGCGCCGCTGTGGCGGTGTCCGCCGTCGGCCTGAGCAGCCTGTTGCTGGCGGCCGAGCCGGTGAAGATCGGCTTTCTGGTCAAGCAGGCGGAAGAGCCCTGGTTCCAGACCGAATGGGCCTTCGCCGAAAAGGCCGGCAAGGACAAGGGCTTCGAGGTGATCAAGATCGCCGTGCCCGACGGCGAGAAAACCCTCTCGGCCATCGACAGCCTGGCGGCCAACGGTGCCAAGGGTTTTGTGATTTGCCCGCCGGACGTGTCCCTCGGCCCGGCGATCATGGCCAAGGCCAAAGCCAACGGCTTGAAAGTGATCGCCGTGGATGACCGTTTTGTGGACGCCAAGGGCAACTTCATGGAAGACGTGCCTTACCTGGGCATGGCCGCGTTTGAAGTGGGCGAGAAGCAGGGCAGTGCCATGGCCACTGAAGCGAAAAAACGTGGCTGGGACTGGAAGGACACCTATGCGGTGATCAACACCTACAACGAACTCGATACCGGTAAAAAGCGCACTGATGGCTCGGTCAAATCCCTGAAGGCTGCGGGTATTCCGGATGACCACATCCTGTACGCAGCCCTCAAGACCCTCGACGTCCCCGGCAGCATGGACGCCACCAACTCGGCGCTGGTCAAGCTGCCCGGCGGCGCGAAAAACCTGATCATCGGCGGCATGAATGACAACACCGTGCTTGGCGGCGTGCGCGCCACCGAAAGCGCCGGGTTTGCGGCGGCGAATGTCATCGGCATCGGCATCAACGGCACCGATGCCATTGGCGAATTGAAGAAAGCCAACAGCGGCTTCTTCGGCTCGATGCTGCCCAGCCCGCACATCGAGGGCTACAACACCGCGAGCATGATGTTCGAGTGGGTCACTACGGGTAAGGAGCCGCCGAAGTACACGGCCATGGATGAGGTGACGCTGATCACCCGCGAGAACTTCAAGCAGGAGCTGGAAAAGATCGGTTTGTGGAACTGATGGCCGCTGACGTTTCCCGGCAGCCCTGCTAACGCCGGTACTGTGGGAGCTGTCGAGCTTTGGCGAGGCTGCGATAGCGGTGGGTCAGGCACCTTGGATATTGATAGTGCCGCCGTCATCGCAGCCTCGCCAAAGCTCGACAGCTCCCACAGGTTTAGTCAGCAGAGAATTTCAGCACGGTATTCTGCGTGTAGGTCTGGCCAGGATCGAGACGGGTAGAGGGGAAGCTCGGCTGGTTGGGGCCGTCGGGAAAATGCTGGGTTTCCAGGGTGAACGCACTCCAGTGGGCGTAAGGCTTGCCACCCTTGCCCTTGATCGTCCCGTCGAGGAAGTTGCCGGTATAGAACTGCACGCCAGGCTCGCTGGTATACAGCTGCAAGCGGCGACCGGACTGCGGGTCACGAACGTCGGCGGCCAGTTTGCCGATATCACCTTTGGCATCCAGCACCCAGTTGAAGTCAAAGCCGCCTTGTTTAGGTTCGGCGAATTTCAGCTGGGGATGATCGTCCTTGATGTGCTGGCCGATGGCAGTGGGCTTGAGAAAGTCCATCGGCGTGCCGGCGACCGGGGCCAGTTCGCCGGTGGGAATCAGGGTGCTGTTGACCGGGGTGTAATGGCTGGCATGCAGGGTGGCGACCTGCTTGAGCACATCACCGCTGCCGGCGCCGGCGAGGTTGAAGTAACTGTGGTTGGTGAGGTTGAGCACCGTGGGTTTGTCGGTGGTGGCCTTGTAGTCGATGTGCAGTTCGTTCTTGTCGTTGAGGCTATAGGTGACATCGACTTTCAGGTTGCCGGGGAAACCCATCTCGCCGTCCTTTGACAGGTAGCTCAGGGTCACGCCCACCGAATCGTCCTGCTTGACCGGCTGGGCTTTCCACACATGCTTGTCGAAACCTTGCGGGCCGCCGTGCAGCGAGTTCGGCCCGTCGTTGAGGGGCACTTGATAGCGTTTGCCGTCCAGTTCAAAGCTGCCCTTGTCCAGGCGATTGCCAAAACGGCCGATGGTCGCGCCGAAGAACGCAGTACCGGCCTGGTAGCCCTGGACGTCATCGAAGCCCAGCACCACGTCGGCGAACTGGCCGTGTTTGTCGGGTACTTTCAGCGACTGCAAAACCGCGCCATAGGTGATGACCGTGGCTTGTACGCCATGACTGTTACGCAATACATACTGCTCGACGGCGGTGCCGTCATTGGTTTTGCCGAAGGGTTTGTGTTCGCTGGACAAGCCAGCCGCCTGAGCGCCCAGGCTGGCCACCGCCAGGGAGAGGCCAAGGCCGGTAAGCAGGAATCGGGATTGCCGCATGACTGAGCTACCTTTATTGTTGTTGATTAAATAGTTCTACTATTTATTCGGCTGCAGGGCTGATTTATAGCCAATATCGCAAAACATGCAATATAAAATAAGACTAAATACAGCGGAGTGACTGCCCCATGAACACTGAAAAACAGCCCGGCGCGCAGGCGATGTACCCGGACCTGCGGGATAAAACCGTGCTGATCTCCGGCGGTGCTTCCGGGATAGGCGAGGCCATGGTGCGTGCCTTCGCACGCCAGGGGGCCAAGGTAGCCTTCGTGGACCGGGCGCAAGGGCAGGGCGACCGATTGGCGGCGATATTGTCGGCCGAGGGCCATGCCGTCGAATTCGCCCATTGCGATATCACCGACGAGATCGCGTACAAGGCCGCGATAGCGTGCCTGGCGCAGAGCCTCGGGCCGATCGACGTGCTGGTGAATAATGCCGCCAATGACGTTCGGCACACCCTGGATGAAATCGACTCGGAGCGGTTCGACCAACTGATTTCGGTCAACCTGAAGCACGGGTTTTTCGCGGCCCGGGCCGTGGTGCCGATGATGAAGGCCGCAGGCGGCGGGTCGATCATCAACCTGGGTTCCATCGGCTGGATGATGGCTTCCAGCGGCTACCCGGTATATGCCGCCAGCAAAGCCGCCGCCCACGGCATGACCCGGGCCCTGGCGCGGGAGCTTGGGCCCAGCCGTATCAGGGTCAATACGCTGGTGCCGGGCTGGGTGATGACCGAGAAACAACTGGCGATGTGGGTGGATGACGCGGCCCGGGAGTTGATCGCCCGCAGCCAGTGCCTGCCGGGCAGTGTGGAGCCGGAACATATCGCCAATATGGCGCTGTTCCTGGCCTCTGATGTATCGGCGATGTGTACCGCACAGAACTTCATTGTGGACGGTGGATGGGTCTAGGCCGGGGAAGGGTCGCCATCCCGGATGCAACGAATCGCCGCCCGGGGCCTCATACAGTAACGAACGGTGGTTCATATGCAGCCACCGCAACCGACTACTTCATGGGTGCAGGTGATTGATTTATGACGGACGCCGATAAGAAACATGTGGCCTGGCTGGTGGAACAATCGATGCTGCATGCCGCCAAGCAGCGCGCCAGGCTTTATTCGGGGCAAGGCCGGTTGTGGCAACAGCCATATGCCCATACCCGGCCCCGTGATGCTTCAGCCCTGGCATCGGTGTGGTTCACGGCCTATCCGGCGTCCATCGTCACCCGTGAGAACGGCAGCGTACTGGAGGCCCTGGGCGATGAAACCTTGTGGCACGCGCTGTCGAAAATCGGCATCCAGGGCATCCATAACGGCCCGTTGAAACGCTCGGGCGGTCTATCCGGTACCGAGCACACTCCCACCATTGACGGCAATTTTGACCGCATCAGCTTCGACATCGACCCGCAACTGGGCACCGAAGCCCAGCTTCAGGCGCTGGCCCGCATCGCCGCGGCGCACAACGCGGTGATCATTGACGATGTGATCCCGTCCCACACCGGCAAGGGCGCGGACTTCCGCCTGGCCGAGATGGCCTACGAAGACTATCCCGGGCTCTACCACATGGTGGAGATCCGCGAAGAAGACTGGCCGCTGCTGCCCGACATCAGCGAGGGCCGCGATGCGCAGAACCTCAGCCCACAGCAGGTCGACGTACTCAGGGACAAGCACTACATCGTCGGCCAGTTGCAACGGGTGATCTTCTTCGAGCCCGGGGTCAAGGAAACCGACTGGAGCGCGACCGATGTGGTCATCGGCGTGGACGGCAAGCCCCGGCGCTGGGTGTACCTGCATTACTTCAAGGAAGGGCAGCCGTCGCTGAACTGGCTGGACCCGACCTTCGCCGCGCAGCAGATGATCATCGGCGACGCCCTGCACGCCATCGACGTGATGGGGGCGAAGATCCTGCGCCTGGACGCCAACGGTTTCCTTGGCGTGGAACGAAAACTGGAAGGTAACGCCTGGTCTGAAAGCCATCCGCTGTCCATCACCGGCAACCAGATCCTGGGCGGCGCGATTCGCAAGGCGGGCGGTTTCAGCTTCCAGGAATTGAACCTGACGGTGGACGACATCGCCGCCATGTCCCACGGCGGCGCAGACCTGTCCTACGACTTCATCACGCGCCCGGCTTACCAGCACGCGTTATTGATGGGCGACACCGAATTCCTGCGCCTGATGCTGCGGGAGATGCACACCCTGGGCATCGACCCCGGCTCGCTGATCCACGCCTTGCAGAACCATGACGAGCTGACCCTGGAACTGGTGCACTTCTGGACGTTGCACGCCCATGACACCTACCTCTATCAGGGGCAGACCTTTCCCGGCGGCATCCTGCGCGAGCATATCCGCGAGCAGATGTACGAACGCCTGGCTGGCGAACACGCGCCGTATAACCTGAAGTTCGTGACCAACGGCGTGTCCTGCACCACCGCCAGCATCATTACGGCGGCGCTGGGCATTCGCGACCTTGAGGCGATTACCCCGGCGGATATCCAGCAGATCCGCCAGATTCACCTGCTGCTGGTGATGTACAACGCGATGCAACCGGGGGTGTTTGCACTGTCCGGCTGGGACCTGGTGGGCGCATTGCCGTTACCGGCGCAGGAGGTGGCCCACTTGATGCTGGATGGCGACACACGCTGGATCCATCGAGGCGCCTATGACCTGGTGGACCTGAATCCGGATGCGGAGCAATCCGCCGGGCAGATGCCGCGCCCGAAAACCTTGTATGGCAGCCTGATCAGCCAGTTGGCCGACCCGGATTCGTTTGCCTCGCAACTGCAAAGAATCCTCGCGGTGCGCCGAGCCTACGACATCGCCGCCAGCCGCCAGATCCTGGTGCCGGATGTGCAGCACCCGGGGCTGTTGATCATGGTGCACGAGCTGCCGGCGGGCAAAGGTACTCAGATCACGGCGCTGAACTTCGGCTCGACGCCGATTACTGAAACCCTGCACCTGCCCGATATTGCGCCCGGGCCGGTGGTGGACATCATCAATGAGCGGGTGGAGGGCGATCTGACACCCGAGGGTGATTTCACCATCACGCTGGATGCGTATGAAGGCTTGGCGCTGCGGGTAGTGATCTGACCCACTGATCCACTGCAGGAGCGAGCCAGCTCGCTCCTACACGGGGACCGGCTGTTCCGCCTCCTGATGGTGCGTGGAGCCAATGAACATATACATCGCCGGCACCATGAACAGCGTCAGCACGGTACCGATCGACAACCCGGCGAAGATCACCAGGCCCATGTCATGCCGTCCCGCAGCCCCGGCACCGGAGGCCCACACCAGCGGCACCACGCCCAGCACCATGGCGGCGGTGGTCATCAGGATCGGCCGCAGACGCACGCCGGCGGCTTCTTCTATGGCCTCGCGCTTGCTGTGACCGGCGCGCTGCAACTCGTTGGCAAACTGCACGATCAGGATCCCGTGCTTGGTGATCAACCCCAGCAACGTCACCAGCCCCACCTGGGTGTACACGTTGATCGAGGCAAACCCCATGGTGATAAACGCCAACGCGCCGAAGAGTGCAGGGGGCACCGAGAACAGGATCACCACCGGGTCGCGGAAACTCTCGAACTGAAACGCCAGGGCCAGGTACACGATCAGGATCGAAAACATCAGCAGGCCGAAGAACCCGCCGGATTCCTGCATGAACTGGCGTGATTCGCCGGAGAAGTCCGAGGTGTAACCCGACGGCGCAATATTGGTCAGAATGGTGTTCAGTTTCGCCAGCAGTTCGCCCTGGGCCACGCCGCTGACGCCCGACAGGGTCGCCGAGTTGAGTTGCTGGAAGTGGTTGATGGATTCCGGCTGGGTCGAGGTTTCGATATGCGCCACGGTGCGCGCCTGGATCATGCTGCCGGATGGCGTGCGAATGTAGTAATCGAGAATCTGGTCCGGGTTGAGGCGATCAACCTGCAACACCTGGGGAATGACTTTGTACGAGCGCCCGGCAGTGGAGAAGTAGTTCACGTAGTTGCCGCCCAGTGCCGCGGACAGCGCCGCACCGACGTCGGCCTGGGTCATGCCCAGTGCGGCGATTTTTTCCCGGTCCACCACCAGCTTGGCTTGTGGCTTGTCGAGTTTCAGGTCCATGTCGGAGAAATAGAACAGCTGTTGTTTTTGGGCCTCGGCCACCACGGCCTGGGCGACTTCGTTGAGGTTTTCCACCGAGTCGGTGGTGGTGATCACGAACTGCACCGGCAAGCCCTGGGCGCCCGGCAGCGACGGCAGGGGGAAGGCGGCGATGGTGGCGCTCGGCACCTGGTTCCATTTCTGCTGGAGTTCCAATATCAGTTGGGCCTGGGAGCGCGAGCGGTCGCCCCAGTTTTTCAGCAGCACACCGCCCAGGCCCTGGTTGAGGATAGGCAACCCGGTCAGCTGGAACATCTGCGCGTATTCCGGCTCTTTGTTGGCGATCTGGAAGGCCTGGTCGGCGATGCGCTCCATCTGCTGCGGCGAGGCAGTGGGCGGGCCCTTGATCTGCATGAACACCAGCCCCTGGTCCTCGGTGGGCGACAGTTCGCTTTTGGCGGTCATGCCGCTGGCGGCCACCAGCAGGAACAGCACAAAACCAAACGTCACCAGCACCGGCCATACGTTCAGGCCGCCCGAGAGTACGCGGTGGTAACGGCCCCGCAACCAGTCAAAGTACTGATCGAGCTTGCGGGCGAAACGACCTTCTTCCTGCCCGGTCTTGAACAGCCGGGAGGTCATCATCGGCGAAAGCGTCAACGCCACCACGGCCGACACAGTCACGGCACCCGCCAGCGAGAAACAGAACTCCTTGAACAGCGCACCGGTAAGGCCGCTGCGCAGCCCGATGGGCACGTAGGCCGCGATCAGCACCACGGTCATCGCGATGATCGGCCCACCCAGTTCCCGCGCGGCAACCAGCGCAGCCTCCAGCACGCCTTTGCCTTCTTCCTTGATATGCCGGTCGACGTTTTCCACCACGATAATCGCGTCGTCCACCACCAGGCCGATCGCCAATACCAGGGCAAGCAGGGTCAGCAGGTTTATCGAGTACCCCAGCAGGTACATGATGAAGAAGGTCCCGACCAGCGACAGCGGGATCGCCACCAGCGGCACGATCACCGCGCGGAACGAGCCGAGGAACAGGTAGATCACCACCGACACAATGATCATCGCCTCGACCAAGGTCTTCACCACCTCATAGATCGAGGTGTTGATGAACTCCGTGGAGTCATACACGATCTCGCCGCGTACCCCGGTGGGCAACTGGGATTGCAGCTCGGGGAAGGCCTCGCGCACGCTGTCGGCCACCGTCAGGATATTGGCAGTCGGCGCCGTCTTGATGCCGATGAACACCGAGCGCTTGCCGGAAAACGCCACGCTGCTGTCGTAGCTTTCGGCGCCGAGGGTGACGGTGGCCACGTCCTCCAGGTACACCAGTGCATCGCCTTTCTGCTTGACCACCAGCCGCTTGAATTCATCCACCGTGTGCAAGTCGGTCCCGGCCGTCAGGTCGACCGTCACCGTTTGCCCACGGGTGGAACCGACGGCAGACAGGTAGTTGTTGTTGGCCAGGGCGGTGGACACGTCCTGGGCTGTCACGTTATGCGCCGCCAGTTTGTTCGGGTCCATCCAGGCGCGCAGGGCGAACTGGCGCCCGCCGAGGATTTCTGCGGTTTGCACGCCCTGGATTGAGTCCAGCTTGGGCTTGACCACCCGCACCAGGTAGTCGGTGATGTTGTTGGTGGGCAGGGTGTCGCTGTAGAAACCCAGGTACATGGCGTCTGTGGTCTGCCCGACCGCCACCGTCAGCACCGGTTCCTGGGACTGCGCCGGCAGTTGGTTCTTGACCGAGTTGACCTGGGTGTTGATCTCGGTGAGGGCCTTGCTCGCGTCGTAATTCAGCCGCAGCGTGGCGGTAATCGTCGAGACACCGGTGATGCTGGTTGAAGACAGGTAGTCAATGCCCTGGGCCTGGGCGATGGCCGATTCAAGCGGCTGGGTGATAAAGCCGGCAACGGTGGAGGCGTCCGCGCCGTAGTAGGCGGTGGTGATGGTGACCACGGTATTTTCGGTGCGTGGCCATTGGTTCACCGGCAATTCGAAGATCGAGCGCAGCCCCAGGATCAGGATGAACAGCGAGACGACAATCGCCCAAACCGGCCGCTGGATAAAGGTATCGGTAAGCTTCATGGGACACCTTTAGTGTTCTTGGGGAGTCGGCGCAGGATCGTTCAGCGGCGCGGCGCTGTTATCGACCTTCACCGGCGAGCCATTCTTGAGCTTCATCTGGCCGCTGGTGATCAGCAGATCGCCTTCCTTCACACCCGACAGGATCGCCACCTGATCGCCCCGGGTCGGCCCGGTCTTGATGAAAGTCTGTTGCGCGGTGAGGACTTCCTCACCCTTGTCGTTCTTGCTCGATGTGGCAATGAATACTGTGGTGCCGTAAGGGTTGTAGGTCACCGATGTCTGCGGAACGGTGAGGTAGCGCTGCGTCGCACCGGAGTTGACCACGGCGCGGGCAAACATCCCGGGCACCAGGTTCTGCTTGGGGTTGTCGACGGTGGCTTCCACGGTGACATTGCGCGTGGTGGCGTCGAACTGGGTGTCGATGGTGCTGATCTTGCCGGTGAAGGTTTGATTCGACAGTCCGTCGGCCGTTACCGAAACCCCTTGGCCGATGGCGATGGCCTCCATTTGAGTCTGGGGCACCGTGAAGTCGATGTAGATCGGATCGAAGGTTTGCAGCGTGGCGATCTTGTCGCCGGGGTTGAGGTATTGGCCAGGGTTGACGCTGGTGATGCCGATGCGCCCGGCAAACGGTGCGCGGATGGTTTTTTTCGCCACCAGCGCGCGCTGTTGTTCGGCGGCGGCGAGCTTGGCTTTGAGGTCGGCGGTGTCAGTGTCCACTTGTGCCTGGGAGATGGCGTTAACCGCCAGTTGCGCCTTGTCACGCTTGAGGACGATCACCGCCAGGTCGGCCGTGGCCTCAAGGGAATGCAATTGCGCGATGTCCGAGTCGGCATTCAGCTGGACGAGCAGCGCCTGGGCCGCCACTTCTTGCCCGGGCGTGAAGCCGATGGTGCGCACGATGCCGCCCACTTCAGTGGTCACATCCACCCCCCTGACCGCTTTCATTGAGCCCACGGCGCTGACATTCGGTTGCCAGTCGCTGAACGGCACCTTCATGGCCGTGACCACGGAGGCGGGCAGGGGCATTTTCGACTGGGCGATCAGCGCCGAAATCTGCACGAACTTCACCCCGGCAATGATCGCCACAATCACCAGCACCACCACGATCATGATGATCATCGGCCGCCACAGTCGGCGCTTGCGCGGTGCGCCGGGCTCGGTGGGCAGGGGAGAGGCGGTTATGACGTCAGCCATGGATGTTCTCGCTGTTTCAAGAGTTCAGTTCAGTTGAACCGTGCCGAATCGGCAGGCGCTGCCTCGTTCCTGGCCGGCATGATCTCGTTCCACGAAGGCAGGCCGAACCGATCAGGCCGGCCCTTGGTGGCAGGGTCCACATCGGCACGGTTCCACCATCCGCCACCCAATGCCTGGAAGAGCGCGGTGGTGTCGCTGTAGCGGGAGGCCTGCGCCCTGACCCGGGCCAGCACGGTGTTCTGGTAGGTTTGCTGGGCCGTGAGCAGGTTGATGTACGCCACGGCACCGAGTTTGAACTGCGCCTGCACCAGGTCCAGGTTGGCTTGGGCAGAGCGCTCGGCCACCACCTGCTGGTTGAGCGCATCGGCATCCGCCTCCAGCGCCCGCAGTGCGTTGGCCACGTCCTGGAACGCGCCGATCACCGTGCCACGGTAGCGGGCTGCCGATTCGTCATAGGCGGCCACGGCAGCGCGTTTGCGATGTTCGAGTGCGCCGGCATCAAAGATCGGTTGGGTGATCGACCCGGCTAGGCTCCAGACCCCACTGCCCGCCGAAAACAATTTGGTCCCGCTGGCCACCGTGGAGCCCACCGACCCGGTAATGCTGAACTGGGGCAACTGATTGGCGACGGCCACGCCGATATTGGCACTGGCCTGATGCAGTTGCGCCTGCGCGGAACGCACATCGGGCCGCTGGCCAACGATGGCCGAAGGCAGGCTGAGCGGCAGTTCTTCGGGCAGGTGCAGGGAGGCGAGGTTGAAGCGCTCGTCCCGGTCCTGGTTGGGAAACCGGCCGAGGTAGGCCATCAACTGGTTGCGGGTCTGGGCGAACTGCTTTTGCAGGGGCGGCAAGGTGGCACGGGTTTGCGCCAGCGCGGTCTGCTGTGTGAGCACGTCGGTGTCACCGATCGCACCCAGCCGGCGCTGCGCCTGCAGGACGTCGAGCTGATCACTCTGTAGCCGAATGATGGTTTCGGTGGCGGCGATCTGGTCGCGTATAGAGGCCAGGCTGACTGCGGTGTTCACCACATTGGAGGTCAACGTGAGGTAGGTCGCCTCCAACTGGAAGCGCTCGTACTCGGCCTGGGCCGAGGTGGATTCAATTTGCCGGCGCGTGCCGCCGAATACATCCGGGGCATAGGACACGCTCAGCGACGCCGAGCTCACCGTGAGAATCGGCGACTCCGGCAGGCCCGAGGTGACGCCCGATACTTTCTCGCGGGCCTTCTGCACGTTGCCGCTCACCGAGGGAAACAGCGACGCCTGGTCGGCATAGACCAGCTCGTTGGCCTGGCGCAATGCCGCCTGCGCGGCGGTGACATCCGGGTTGGCGCGCAAGGCTTCTTCCACCAGCGCGTTCAATTCCGGCGAGCGGAACAGCGTCCACCATTGCCCGGGAATATCCATCCCGGCGATCAGCCGCTGTGCCGCACCGCCGGTGTCGATATCGGCCTTGGCGGTGGAGGTGAGTTTTTCTCGTGAATAATCGGCGTTCGCCGGCACCTCAGGACGCGCGAAATCGGGCCCGACGGTGCATCCGGCGAGGGCGATGCACAGCAGGCTCAAGGGAGCCAGAAGGTGGGGTGGTCGAAAAAGGGCGCGGCTGTGCGCCACTGGTTGCGGTGCCGATGCAAGCTGCCGAGGCTGCTCTTTCATATTTACTCTGATTAATCAGTTGGTTAACTGCTTTATTTGTTGAGCAATGAGTGCGCGGGCATCGGGCCATACGGCTGAAAAAATGGCGCGAGAGTCGCCGAATTCAAATCAGTGTAGGTGGTGCAGGCGGGTACGCAATGTCCGTGCGCGCCGACCCCCCCAAAAAATGCATTTAACGCATTAATATCGAATTAGGTTATGCGTTATAAGTATTTTACATGCGGCCGTCAGCCCCTCATCGTAGCCCTCCCTACGAACACTGCCGAGACCGCACGCGCGGATCGACTTTCAATGCTTGAGAAGGCATCTGGAGACGAACGTGCGTTACCTGACAAAACTGGCGGCCGGGTTGGCCGCCACGCTGCTGTGCCTGACCGCGAACGCGCAAACGCTGGTGGTCGGAGACCAAAGCTACAACGCCCAGGCCGTGATGGAAGCGGCGGGGGTGCTGGATGATCTGCCCTACACCCTTGAATGGAAGCAATTCACTGCCGGGTCTCCGGTGGCGGAAGCCCTCAATACCAACAGCCTCGACATCGGCCTGCTCGGCGATGCGCCCGTGCTGTTCCTCGGTGCACTCGGCGCACCGATCAAGGTGATTGCCATCAGCCGGCAAAACCTCGAGGGCGTGGCCATCCTGGTGAAAAAGGATTCCTCGATCCACAGCCTTGCGGACCTCAAAGGCAAGCGCGCCGCCATCTGGAAAGGCTCCTGGAGCCAGCAACTGCTGCTGACCGCACTGGATAAGGCCGGCGTGCCGAAAGACGCCCTGGAGTTGCGTTACCTCAGTGCACTGGATGCTTCCCACGCACTGGAAGGCGGTTCGGTCGACGTCATCGCCACCTGGGAACCCTACGTCACCCAACAGGAACGCCAGGGCGCACGGGTATTGGCGACCGCAGACGGGCTGATCCCGGCCCAGAGTTTCGTCGCCGCCAGCACCAGGGCCGTCGATAACAAGCGTGCGCAAATCAGCGATTTTCTCCAACGCCTGAAGAAAGCCCGTGACTGGACGCGCCAAAGCCCGGCCAACGCCGACGCGTATGCAGATGCCTGGGCCAAGCGCACCCGCGCAGATGCCGACATTGCCCGCGCCTGGTTTGCCCGGGCACGCACGACGGTCGAACCGGTGACAGCCCAGTCGCCTGTAGAAGCACAAAAGACCGTGGACTTTTTCGCAAGCCAGGGACTGGTCAAGTCTTACCCGGCAGCCAAGCTGTTCGACGACTCCTTCGCGGCGTCCTTGCAACCAGCCGTCGCCAGAACCCAGCCCTGAACGTTTCCAGGAATACGTAGGACATGACTAAAAGACAGCTCAAACTCGGCGCCCTGACCATGGGCTGCGGCGGGCCCGGCCGCCACAATCTGTGGCTCGACCCGCAATTGCCGGCCGATGCCAGCGTCAACGTCGACTGGTACATCGACATTGCACGCCAGGCCGAGGCGGCATTGTTCGACTTGATGTTCATCGTCGACAGCCAATTCATCACACCGGGTTCGCCATCCCACTACCTGAACCGGCTGGAGCCGCTGACGCTGTTATCGGCACTTGCCGTAAGCACCCGGCACCTGGGCCTGGTCGGTACGCTGACGACCTCTTACAACTCGCCCTATAACGTCGCGCGGCGCCTGGCCTCACTCGACCTGATCAGCAAAGGCCGCGCCGGCTGGAACGTGGTCACCAGCGGCGACGCCGGTACCGCCGGCAACTACAGCCGCGACGAACATTATGACTACGACACCCGCTATGGCCGGGCGGCCGAACACGTCCAGGTCGTGCAGGGCCTGTGGAACTCCTATGAGGAAGAGGCCTTCGTGCGTGACCGCGCCACCGGTCGGTTTCTCGACCCCGCCAAACTCCACAGCCTGAATCACAAGGGCGAGCACTTTTCCGTGGTCGGGCCGCTGAATATCCAGCGCTCACCCCAGGGCCAACCGGTGATCTTCCAGGCTGGCGATTCGGACAAGGCCGCGACCTCGGCGCAGCCACGGCCGATGTGATCTTTACCCATGCGGCCAGCATCGAGCAGGGCCAGGCTTTTTATCGGGATATCAAGGGCAGGGCGCTGCAACATGGCCGTGACCCGAAGCAATTGCTGGTGATGCCCGGCGCCGAGATTTATGTAGGCGATACCGATGAACAGGCGCGTGAAATCGAGCGGCACTACCATCAGGCCGACCACAGTTTCGAGCTGGCGCTGAAGGAGTTCGGACGCAATTTCGGCTGGCATGATTTCAGCCAGTACGACCTTGATGCGCCGTTCCCGCAGGAGAGCCTGGAGGCGGCACGCAGCAGCTTTTTTACCGCGGCCAAACGCATTGCCGATCAGGCACGGGAGAAAGGTTTTACATTGCGCCAGGCGGTGGAGTTCGGGCGGCAACTGCGCCCGGGAGCGTTTGTCGGATCGGCGGATACCGTCGCTCGGAAAATGGCTGACTGGCTTGAAGCCCGCGCGGTGGATGGTTTCAATATCTACATCGGCCATCCGGAGCAGTTCAAGCGCTTCACGCACGAGGTCATCCCGTTGTTGCAGGAGCGCGGCGTCTATCGCACGGCTTATGAAGGTACGACCTTGCGGGAAAGCCTGGGATTGAAGATTCCACGGTTTGCGCGCAACGGCGGCGGTTGACTCAAAAAAACTGTCCAGATGAATAAATTGGTGGGCCGGGGATTTTTTTAGACATACTGAGGGCTCAAGCCACTCATTTGTCCCGAGACTTTCCTGATGCCATCCCATCCTGCACAAGGGCCTTTCAATCAGGACGACCGGTATCGACTGCTCGTCGACGCAGTGGTCGACTATGCCATCTATATGCTTGATACGAACGGCTTGATTCGCAGTTGGAACTCCGGGGCGAGGAAGATCAAGCAGTACGAACAGAGTGAAGTGCTGGGCAGGCATTTTTCGCTGTTCTACACCCCGGAAGACCTGGCCTCGGACTTGCCGGGCCGGGCACTCAAGAGCGCCGAGCAGTCAGGGCGCTTCGAGGGCGAAGGTTGGCGCATCCGCAAGGATGGAACTCGTCTCTGGGCACTGGTGATCATCGACCCGATACGCGCCGACGACGGCACGTTGATTGGCTTCGCCAAGGTCACACGGGACCTGACCGAGCGTAAGGCCGCGGAACAGGCGCTGCGCCAGAGCGAGCAGCAATTCAGCCTGCTGGTGCAAGGCGTCACCGACTACGCGCTGTATATGCTGGACCCCAATGGCGTGATCACCACCTGGAACGCCGGCGCCCAGCGCATCAAGGGTTATCAGCCGGCAGAAGTCATCGGCAGGCATTACTCCATGTTCTTCCAGCGTGAGGACGTAGACCACAACGTCCCGCAGCGCGCCCTTGAAACGGTGCTCAGGGAAGGTCGTTACGAAGGGCAGGGCTGGCGCCTGCGCAAGGACGGCACGGGATTCCTCGCCCATGTGGTTATCGACCCGATCAAGAATGAACTGGGTGAGCTGGTGGGGTTTGCGAAGATCACCCGGGACGTTACCGAAAGCGTGCAGGCTCAACAGGAGATCAAGGAAACCCGAGAGGCGTTATTCCAATCCCAGAAAATGGAGTCCCTGGGCCAGCTCACCGGCGGCATCGCCCATGACTTCAACAACCTCCTGATGGTGATTCTGGGGAGTCTTGAACTCGCCAAGAAGCGTGTCCCGCAGGACTCGAGAACCTGCGCCTTACTGAATAATGCCATCGCGGGCGCCCAGCGGGGCGCAACGCTGACTCAGCGGATGCTGGCCTTTGCCCGTCGCCAGGAGCTTGATCCTCAGCCTGTGGATGTGGGCGATCTGATCCGCAACATGTCAGACCTGCTGTCCCGCATGTTGGGCGCAGGCATCAACGTCGACACACAGTTCCCCTTGATCCTGCGGCCGGTATTGGTCGACATGAGCCAACTGGAAATGGCTGTGATGAACCTGGTGATCAACGCTCGGGACGCAATGGAAGGTCGGGGCAGGATCCTGATTTCAGCGCGGGAGGATGCGTTTCCCGACGGGGCGAATGACTCGCAAAGGCTGATTTGCATCTCTGTCATCGACACCGGCCCCGGGATGAATGACGCGACCTTGCAACGGGCCATGGAGCCGTTCTTCACCACCAAGGGAGCGGGAAAAGGCACCGGGCTTGGGCTTTCGATGGTGCATGGCCTGGCGGCACAGTCACAGGGCCACTTTGTGCTGAAGAGCCAGGTAGGAGAGGGCACAACCGCAGAGCTCTGGTTACCGGTGGCGGTGACCGACACCACACAGTCTGCGGCGCTGGCATCAACTGCAGATACACCCGATGCAGCCCATCAGCAAAGCCTCGAGATTCTGCTGGTAGATGACGACCCGCTGGTGCTGATCAGCACCGGGGCGATGCTTGAAGACCTGGGCCATCATGTTGTGTCGGCAGGAGATGGGCATGCTGCGTTGGCGTTCCTGGCGCAAGGCGCGTGCTTTGACCTGGTCGTGACAGACATGGCAATGCCGGACATGACCGGGATCGAGCTTGCCGGCAACATCGAGTCGTTGTATCCCAACCTTCCCATCATTCTTTCCTCAGGCTTTGCGGAAATCTCCCTGGACCTCAAGACCACATTGACGCGATTACCCAAGCCATTCGATCAATCTGCACTGGCCAGGGTGATCGCCGAAACCATGCGCAGCCGGATCGACAAGCCGTGTTGAGCGAGGCGGCTGGCCGTCCGTTGTTTGTTTCCATGGATGGGCCCAAGGGCACCGGCAAAACCACATTGCTGGAAGCCGTTACAAAAGCACTGAGGGCTGACAACAGAATGGTGATCCGGCTTTGCGAGAGAAAAAGCGATCCCTTCAGAAGTGAAACAATGACCCTCGTTAACAGACTCGCCAGGCATCCCGGCCTGGATCTGGAGTGGGAGGTTTGTGAACGCTTCGCTGATAGCCGCGCGTGGATTTCCCGGCACGTGCTGGCTAGACAGCCTCCAGGCAGCATCGTCCTGATCGACCGCTGGTACCCGTCTGATGCCGCGTTTCGCCGGGAAGTCCCGCTGGCAGAAATCCTGCAGTTGAACATTGATCGAAACGTGCAAGTGCCGGACCTGCATATCGGGGTCGTCACCGACCCTGATATCTCATGGGCACGGGCCGCGGCACGCCGGCGTGGGCTGAGCAGTACCGTGATCCACACGCTGGCAGAACATGTCGCCTGTACCCGGGCGTTCGAGCGAGCGGTTGCGGATCACGGCTGGGTGTTATGCCGGAATGAAGGAACCATCGAGGGCGCGACACGGCAGGTGGTTGCCGAAATTTATAACGTCCTTGAGTCCTTCCAGTGTGAATGACCCCACCAATACGGTCGGCTATCGAGCCCTGTTCAGGCACTTGCCCCGTTGAACATGCTGACCAGGCTATAGGGTGCATCGTCACCAAACAGCAACTCATGCAGTTCATTCCCCTCGGCAGCCATTTGCGCGCTGCGCGGGAACATAGCCTGTTCGTATTCGCCCAGGGCGGCTTCGACGTCATCAGGGTATGAGGCGATGGCCTTGCCGAGTTCGGCACCATCGTACATGGCCAGGTTGGCACCTTCGCCATTCGGGGCCGCAAGGTGTGCGGCATCACCGATCAGCGTTACGCCCGGCGCCCGCTCCCAGCGGTGCTCAACCGGCAGCATAAAGAGCGGGCGCCATACCAGTTCGGTGTCACTGTCGGTGATCAGCGCCGTGAGGGCAGGGGACCAGCCTGCGAATTCCTGCGCGATCCGTGCCGCCGCCGTTGGCGTGTCGGTGAAATCGATGGCGGCAAACCAGCTTTGGGATTCGGTGAGCACTACGTAGGTGTGCAGCGTGGCGCTCGTCTCACGGTGCGCCTGGATCCCTTTTCCCGGTTGAAGTGCGAACATCGCACCGCCACCTACCGCCCTGGAGGTGGCCGGGTGCCGGGCGTCGCTGTCATACAGGTAGGTTTCGATCAACGAGCGGCCCATGTACTCGGGGGCAGCGTCGCTGAGCAGCGGCCGGACCTTTGACCAGGCTCCGTCCGCGCCAACCAGCAGGTGGGTGGCAACGCAAGTACCGTCGGCGAAGGTCACTTCGTGGCGACCCTCGCCGAGGGCGCGCACGCTCTTGACCTTGTGGCCCCAGCGCACAGTACCGGCGGGCAGTGAATCGAGGAGCATCTTGCGCAGCTCGCCACGCATGACCTCGGGACGGCCGCCTGTGCCGTCGTCGGGTTGATCCAACAGAGTGGCACCCTGCCAATCAAGCACCCGAGTCGCCTCGCGACCTTTCAGGATAAGCGCGCGGAACTCGTCCGTCAGGCCCGCGGCCTGCAAGGCCAGTTGGCCGTTGTAGTCGTGGATATCGAGCATCCCGCCTTGGGCGCGTGCGGTTGCCGACGGCTCTGCTTCATAGACGGTGGCGGCAATACCGTGGACGTACAGCACGCGGGCCAGGATGAGACCGCCCAGGCCAGCACCGATGATTGTGACGGGGGTGTGCATAGGGTACCTGTTGAATGTGAGAAATCTTCCGGACTGTTTTTACGCTATTTTGTGGAAAAAATGGCCTGGTTCAAGGGCTTTACTTTCCGCAGGCGATTGAATATAAAGTTTGCTTCGGCGCACAACCGTTGTTGCGCCCCATGATGTTGACAGGAGGAAGCTATGTCACCGTTAAACGTGATGAAGTTCTAAACGATCAAACCGTCACCCCCTCGCTTGAAAACCTCGAAACACGCTGGTCTCAGCATTGGCAGCTCGAAGGCACGTATGCCTTTGACCACAGCGCCCAACGCGACGCTGTATTCTCCATCGACACGCCGCCACCGACAGCCTCAGGTTCGTTGCATGTTGGCCATGTCTTCAGCTACACCCACACCGATATCATCGCCCGGTTCCAGCGGATGCGCGGCAAGGCTGTGTTCTACCCCATGGGTTGGGACGACAATGGCTTGCCGACCGAACGCAGGGTCGAGAATTTCTACGGCGTACGTTGCGACGCGTTGGCCGCTTACCAGCCTGGCTTCAAACCCTCCGAGTCAATTCCATTAAAACGGGCTGACTTTGCCGTCATCAGTCGGCGCAACTTTATCGAGTTGTGCCATGAGCTGACGGCCATCGATGAGCAAGCGTTCCGTGCACTGTTCGTGCAACTGGGCTTGTCCGTTGATTGGAGTCTTTCATACGCCACCATTGATGAACGCTCCCAACGAGCCAGTCAGCGCGCGTTACTGCGTAACTACCAGCGTGGCGAACTGTATAGCCAGGAGGCTCCGTGCCTCTGGGATGTGACGTTCCAGACGGCCGTAGCCCAGGCAGAGCTTGAGGAGCGCGAGGTTGCGGGTGCGTATCACGAACTCGGCTTCGACGCGGCTGAAGGTGCCGAACTGAAGATTGCTACGACTCGACCTGAGTTGCTGATGGCATGCGTGGCGCTGGTGGCTCACCCGGACGACGCTCGTTATCAGGCGAGGTTCGGGCAGACCGTGCGTGCGCCGATTTTTGACCTGGACGTTCCGCTGCTGGCCCACCCTTTGGGTGACCCCGGCAAGGGCACCGGGTTGGCGATGGTCTGCACCTTTGGCGATCTAACCGATGTGATTTGGTGGCGGGAGTTGCAGCTGCCCACACGGTCAGTCCTGGGAAAGGACGGGCGCCTGTTACTTGAGACGCCCTCCTGGTTGACGACTCCGCGCAGCCAACAGGTCTACGCAGGCCTGGCCGGCCGTACCCTGTCCCAGGTTCGTACGCAGCTCGTTTCGATGTTGCGTGACTGCGGCGCCATGCGAGATGAACCACGACCGATTAAACACGCGGTAAAGTTCTTCGAGAAAGGCGACCGGCCTTTGGAAATTCTCGCGACGCGGCAATGGTACTTGCGCAATGGCGGACGCGACGCGAACCTGAGGGACGTGTTGCTCGACGCTGGCCAGGCGTTGGACTGGCATCCGCCGCACATGCTCAGGCGTTACGAGCATTGGGTAGGGGGGTTGAATGGAGACTGGCTAATCAGTCGCCAACGTACGTTCGGCGTGCCGATTCCGTTCTGGTATCGCCTGGACGCACAAGGCGAAGCCGAGCATGGCGCTCCGATTATCGCCAGTGAGGCAAGCCTGCCTGTTGATCCGGGCCTGGATACGCCACCGGGCTATCGATCCGAACAACGTGGTCAACCCAACGGGTTTATCGGTGAACAAGACATCATGGACACCTGGGCCACCAGTTCCCTGACGCCTCAGATTGCCGGCGGCTGGGGAGAGGACGATGGGTTGTTTGCCAAAATATACCCGATGGACCTCAGGCCCCAAGGTCACGACATAATCCGAACCTGGCTGTTCTCGACACTGGTACGCAGCCATTTTGAACACGGTTGCGCGCCATGGCGCAACGTCGCGCTTTCCGGGTGGATCCTTGATCCTGATCGCAAGAAAATGTCCAAGTCCAAGGGGAATGTGGTCACCCCTCAAGCCTTGCTCGACCAGTATGGAAGTGACGGCGTGCGCTATTGGGCGGCCTCGGCGCGGCTCGGCAGTGACACAGCCTTTGAAGAGCAGCAGATGAAAATCGGCCGCCGCCTGGCCGTCAAGCTGTTCAATCTTTCGAGGTTGGTTCAAGGCTTTGCGAAGGATGACACCGGGGATATCGACCAACCGCTGGATCAAGCCATGCTTGAACGCTTGGGTGGCGTAGTCCAGGACGCTACCGTTGCGCTGGAGGCATACGACTACAGCGGGGCGTTGTCGCGTATCGAAGGATTCTTCTGGTGGTTTTGCGATGACTACGTCGAATTGGTCAAGCGTCGTGCCTATCGACCCGACGGCTACTCGGCGCGTAATGCATTGGCACATGCGCTGAGCGTGCAGCAGCGACTGTTTGCGCCATTTCTACCCTTTGTGTGTGAGGAGGTCTGGCAATCCTGGAATTGCGGCTCAGTGCACAAGGCGCCCTGGCCGCAAGGGGACGCTTGCCCTGACGCGGCTGTTGAACAGTTATTGATGAGCCTGAGCAGCGTGCTGTCTGCGATTCGCAAAGCAAAGTCTGACGCCAGCCAATCCATGAAGGCTCCGGTAGCACGTGTTGAGCTGGTCGACAGCGCCGCGCAGCTTGAACTGATAAAAGGCGTCAGCCAAGACCTGATAGAGGCGGGGCAGGTCGAGGCCTTGGTGTTTATAGAGGGCGCGGAGCGGCAGGTCGATGTCTGGCTGACGTAACGTGGAGTGGTGCCGACCGCCTCAGTGACACCCACTGGGGCGGGCCGGACCACGCATCAGCCTGCGTCAATCGAGCCACATCGGGACAATTGAGAGTACGAGTAGAAGCGAATAGGAATAGGCAAGCCTCATAGATGATCCGGCATAGGTCGCCAGCGGTGGCTTGGCTACCATTAGCACTCAGTAACCGAGAGGAATTTCCATGAGCACTCGCAAAACCCTGTTCATCACCGGCATCAGCAGCGGCTTTGGCAAAGCCCTCGCGACCGAGGCACTGGCTGCAGGCCACCGTGTCATTGGTACCGTTCGCAACGAAGCCGCGCTGCAAACGTTCGAGGCATTATCAGCGGAGCGTGCTCATGGCGTGATCCTGGATGTCACCGACTTTGAGCGGATCGACAGCGTCGTTGCCGAGATCGAGACCCGCTACGGCCCGGTGGATGTCCTGGTGAACAACGCAGGTTACGGCCATGAGGGCATTTTCGAAGAGTCGCCGCTGGAAGAAATGCGTCGTCAGTTCGACGTCAACGTGTTCGGCGCCGTTGCCGTGACCAAGGCGTTTGTGCCGTACTTCCGCCAGCGCCGCAGCGGGCACATCATCAACATCACGTCCATGGGCGGCACCATCACGATGCCGGGTATCGCCTACTACTGCGCCAGCAAGTTCGCGCTGGAAGGCATCTCCGACACCCTGAGCAAAGAACTCAAGCCATTCAACATTTTTGTCACCGCTGTGGCGCCAGGCTCATTTCGCACCGATTGGGCCGGCCGCTCGATGCAGCGTACGCCCCGCAGCATCGCCGACTACGATGCCAGCTTTGATCCGGTACGCCAGGCGCGCGAAGCGAAAAGCGGCCACCAGTTGGGGGACCCGCAAAAAGCTGCGCAAGCCATGCTGCAGTTGATCGCCAGCGACAACCCACCGGCCCACCTGCTGCTCGGCAGCGATGCGATAGGCTTTGTGCGCGAAAAGCTGACGCAATCCCTGCGTGACATCGACCAATGGGAAGCACTGACACGCTCTACGGATGGTCACGCTTCGTGAAACCGCAAGAGGGGCCTATGAATCATTTTGCAGCGCGAACCCGGCGCATGGTCCAACTGATGGAGCAGTTGGCCCCCCTGGAGGGCTACAACCTGAGCGCACTGGAAGACATACGCTTCCTGCGCTCCAATCGCCCGCTGACCCGCACGCCAGTGCTCTACGAGCCTGGCATCGTCATCCTGTGCCAGGGGCGCAAGCTCGGCTATCTGGGCGATGAGGTCTACCTTTACGACGCCCAGCACTACCTGGTGGTGTCTGTGCCAGTGCCTTTCACCATGGAGACCGACGCCAGCGAAGAGGAACCGATGCTGGCGGTATACATGCGCCTGGATTTCAAACTCGCTGGCGAACTGATCCTGGAAATTGACGAAAAATCCGGTCCGACCCACGAACGTCCCAAAGGCATGTATTCCTCGCCGATGGACGAGATGTTGCGCGAGTCCACACTGCGCTTTCTCGAAGCGATGAGCCATCCGGTCGACGGCCCGATCCTCGGCCCCTCGCTGGTGCGCGAGATTTACTACCGGATCATCGCAGGTGAACAAGGAGGGTCCATGCGGGCGGCCCTTGGCAAGCAAGGCCATTTCGCAAAGGTGACCCGCGCCATTCGCAAGATACACAGCTGTTACCAGGAGCGGCTGGACGTCGAGTGCCTGGCCCAGGAGGCGAGTATGAGCGTACCCAGCTTTCATCTGCACTTTCGAACAGTCACCGACTCCTCACCCATGCAGTACCTGAAATCGACTCGTCTGCACCAGGCAAGGTTGTTGATGCTCCGCGACGACATGTCGGCCTCATCTGCGGCTTTTAACGTGGGCTATGAAAGCGCATCGCAGTTCAGCCGAGAGTTCAAGCGCTACTTCGGCCGCACACCCCATGCTGAAGTCGAATGGATGAAAGCAACCTATTCGCTGCCAGCGCCGGCGCAGCCTTCTGTCTATGTGTCTTCGCACTGACCTGACAGCCAGGGCGCTGCCCCGTATCTGATTTTTCTGCATATGCCAATTTGACAGGCTATTGTTATTTTTTATTCTTTCCTAACCTATGCTCCCCTCATGCAAAGTCCGCCTCCAGCGATGGCTTTCCATTGCTCATCAACCGCCAGGCTGAATGGCCTTTATTCGCATGGAGCATGCAATGGGTGTGAATCAGAACCCACATTTCGGTCTGATTGGGCAGATGTTCAAAAGTGACTACAGTTGGCTTTGCACGCGGGTAAGCCGGGCGATGGGTTGCGCCCATGGGGCTCAGGACATTGCATCGGAGACCTTCCTGCGGGTACTGGCATTGCCCGACCCTTCGCAAATCCGCGAGCCGCGGGCGTTGCTGACCACCATCGCGCGGCGCCTGATGTATGAGGGCTGGCGTCGCCAGGACCTGGAACGTGCCTACCTGGAAGCATTGGCCCAGGCGCCGATGATGGTGCACCCGTCGCCCGAGGAGCGTTTGCTGTTGATCGAGACGCTGCTGGAAGTCGACCGCTTGCTCGACGGTTTGTCGGCCAAGGCCAAGGCGGCGTTTTTGTATCACCAGCTGGACGGTTTGACCTATGCGCAGATCGCCGAGCGCCTGCAGGTCTCGGTCAGCCGGGTTCAGCAGTACATGGCCGATGCGTTCAAGCGCTGCTACCTGGCGATGACACAGCCATGAGCCACAGCGCGCCGGATGAGGCGATCATCGACGAGGCAGCACAGTGGATGGCGTTGCTGCAATCCGGGCACGCCAGCGCTCAGGAGCACCAGGCGTTCCGTCGCTGGAGTGAGGGCGACCCACGGCGTGCCGAAATCTTCAACATGATGGGCGGCGTTCCGGCCGTGCTGAACAATGACGAACTGCGCCGCATGCCCCGCGACAGCCTGTTGCACACCCTCAACGCACCGTCGGGCCGCCGGCGCTTCTTGCGCAATACCCTGGCGCTGGTTGGCGTTGTGTCGTTTGGAAGTCTGATCACGCGGCTGTCCGACACCTGGTTGCCGTTGGGCGCTTTGCGCACCGGTACGGGCGAGCGCCTGAACCTCACGCTGGAGGATGGCAGTGCATTGACCCTGGATGCGCGCAGCAAGGTGCTGACGCATTTCGATGCTCGGCAACGGCTGTTGCAGTTGCTCGACGGCAAGTTGCTGGTGGACGTTTTCAAGGACAGTCTCAGACCGTTTATCGTCGAGACCGAACACGGCCGCATGCGCGCGTTGGGTACGCGGTTTCTGGTACAGCAGGGCGAGGATCGAACCCAAATCACGATGCTGCATTCCCAAGTGGAAATCACCACGCGCGACGGCGCTGTGCAGGTGATCAGTGCCGGCCAGAAAGCCACGTTCAATGCCCACGGCATCCTCGACCTGGAAACCGCCAGCGGCGGCGAGGCCTCGTGGACCCAAGGCTTGCTGGAAGTGCGTGACCGCTCATTGGGTGAAGTGGTGCAAGCCCTGCGTGACTACCGGCGCGGCATCATCCGCGTCAGCCCCGAGGCGGCGAGCCTGAGGCTGAGCGGGATTTTCCCGCTGGACGACAGCCAGGGCGCCCTGCAATTGCTGGCCAAATCCCTGCCGGTGCAGATCGATTATCACAGCCCTTATTGGGTCAGTATCGAGCGCCGATAAAAATAATTTTCCCAGCCCTATAAAACCCCCGCCACTGTTGCACAACCCAATACAGGCCAGGGTGTATCTGCCTGGGAGTGTTGTTTCGGGCCGTTATAAACCCATGCTTTTTTAGCCTAACGGCCGCCTATAAAAAACCCCGATCTGTTGTTCAACCCATCAACGGCATATCAATGATGGGAACCTCAACCATGCAACTCAAACCTCTCAGTCGCGCATCTCTGGCGGCACTGTCTCTGACGATTGGCCTGACCTTGGCGGGACATGGCACGGCGGTGCTGGCACAGCCGCTGTCTGCGATATCGACCACCCAGACTTTTGATTTTGATATCGCCAGCGGCCCCCTCGACCAAGCGCTGTTGACCCTGTCACGCAGCAGCGGGCAGATCATTTCCTTCCAGCAAGACCTTGTGCAAGGCCTGACCAGCGCGCCGGTGCGGGGCACCTTCACCACCGAGCAAGCGCTGCGACAGGCACTGCGCGGTGCAGCCCTTGACGCCGTGCCCAGTGGCGACGGCGGTTGGACCCTGCGCCGGGCGGCCAAGCCACCTGCAGCGGCGGTCAAGGCTGCGCCCACGGCGGCGAAAGTCCCGGGTGATGTGGCGTTGGAAAAGGTCGTGGTCACGGGGTCACGCATTGCCCGTGCCCAGGTTGAAGGGCCGTCGCCGGTCACGGTCATCACCGCTGACGAAGTCACCCGCAGGGGCTACAAAAACGTCTACGACGCCATCGCTTCGCAAACCCAGAACACCGGCATGACCCAGGGCGAAGACTACGGCAACACCTTCCAGCCGGCCGCCAGTGCCCTCAACCTGCGAGGGCTGGGGCCGAACCACACGCTGGTGCTGATCAACGGCAGGCGCGTGGCCGACTACCCCACGGCGTACGATGGCGCGGTCAACTTCACCAACCTTGCGAACATCCCGGCGGTGATGATCGAGCGTATCGAGATCCTCAGCAGCGGCGCCTCGGCGGTGTATGGCTCCGACGCGATTGCCGGGGTGGTGAACATCATCCTCAAAGACAAAATCAGCGGCGTGGACGTCAATCTGCGTGGTGGCGCCGCCGAGCGTGGCGGCGGAGACAACCAGCGCCTGCAGATCAGCGGCGGCGACACCTGGGGCGATTTTGACGGGGTATTCGGCCTGGAGCTGACCCAGCGCCAACCGATCTGGGCCAACCAGCGCGGCTTTATGAGCGACGGCCCGGCCAAGGATGTGGGCTACCGCCGTAACCTCGACAGCGGCGCCTACCTCGGCCCCGGCTGCGGCGCCTATGGCGGTATCTACAACGGCAAGCTCGGTGGTGGCAGCACCCGCTGCACCACCAACCAGTACTACAACGACTACTGGACCTTGCAGGCGCAAAAGGAAAACTATGACGGCTACACGCGCGGCACCTGGCATTTCAGCGACACCGGCAAAGTGTTTGCCGACTTGATGTTTGGCTTTGATCACACGCAGAACAACACGCGCGGCCCAAGCTTCACCTCGCCGGACTTTATCAACCGCAACACCGGTAACCTGGAGCGCTGGTCACGCAACTTTTCCAGCGAGGAAATCGGTGGCAAGACCAGCAACAACAGCAAATGGCGCGAAGTGTCCTGGACCGGCACCCTGGGCCTGGAAGACAAGTTCACCAACAGTGATTGGGGTTATCAGATTGCGGCGAACCGCTCCGAGTACACCAGCGACCGCACCACCCGCTACACGCCTTTGAGCGGCATCCGCGATTACTACCTCGGGCCGCAACTGGGCACACAGGACGGGCACCCGGTCTTCGCGCCAGACCCTTCGCGGCTGGACCAGCCGCTGACTCCGGAGCAGTGGGATCAGTTTCGCGGCAACCTGGTGCAGAAGAGTAAATCGGTTTCCCAAACCTTCAGCGCCAACATCAACGGCGACCTGTTCGAGCTGCCCGCCGGGCCGGTGGGCTTTGCCGGTGTGACCGAAGTGGGGCGGCAATCCTACAGCGTCGATGTCGACGACCAACTCAATGACGGCACGTTTTACAACACCACGCCGGCCTCCAATTCAGGCGGTTCGCGTGACCGCTACGCCGCGGGTGGCGAGCTGAGCATTCCCGTTACCGACACCTTGCTCGCCTCGGCGGCCGGGCGCTGGGACCAATACAAATTCAGTGGCCGCACCGAGCAACAAAAAACCTACAATCTGGGCCTGGAATGGCGCCCGGTGACCAGCCTGCTGTTTCGTGGTAGCTACGGCACCAGCTTTCGCGCACCCGACCTCAACTACCTCTACCAGGCCGCGACCAATGGCTACACGCCTGACCAGATCGACTATTACGGTTGCAGCAAGGGCGTAGAGGGGGCGTGTGACCGAGGCCGCGTGGATTACACCCAGACCGGTAATTCGGACCTCGCCTCCGAGCGTGGCAAGTCCTGGACGTACGGCTTTGTCTGGTCGCCTTCGCATCAGTTTGATTTCTCCGCCGACTTCTGGCGCGTTGAAATCAAGGACCTGTTGACCACCGTCGACATCAACCGCTTGCTGCAACAGGAAAACCAGTGCCGCAACGGCCAGCTTGATGCGACCACTTGCGCCGACGTCCTGGCACGCATCCAGCGCAATGCCAGCACGGCGGCAGTGGACCCGAACGTGCTGCAACGGGTGCAGGTCAATGCGATCAACGCCGCCAGCGAGCGGGTCAGCGGCCTGGACCTCAAGAGTAATATTCGCTGGGGCGCAGGCCAGTACGGCGCGTTCAGTTCGGCGATTGGCTACAGCCTGGTGCTGTCCCACTACCTCAAGGAATCGGACGATGCGCAAACCCAGAACCTGCGCTCCAGCACCGACAACCACGACTGGCGCAGCAAGGTCAACGCGAGCCTGACCTGGGACTACCAGCACCTCACCACCACGCTGACCGGCATTCGCTACGGCAGCGTGACCAATGGCGCCGGCGATGGGCGCCTGTCGCCGTGGACCACCTTCAACGCCAGCGCCCGTTACCAGGTGAACGAGCAGGCGAGTGTCGGCCTGACCGTCAACAACCTGCTCAATCAGGTCAAGCACGATGACTCCGCCGGCTGGCCGTATTACCCCAGCGGCAACTACGACCCCTATGGCCGCCAGGTCTGGCTGGACGTGAGTTACCACTTCGGCAAGTAGCGCATAAGCCCATGCGCTAACGGTCTAACCGGTGCTCTATAAAAACCCTGGCGTCGACGCACAACCCTGCATAAGTGAGCCTTCAGTGTTTTTGGAAAAGGAGTTGAGTTTGTGAGCCTGTTTCGCTTCATGGTGTGGGCACTGCTGACGGGCCTTTGGGCGCCGTCACTGCTCGCTCAACCGACGCACGCTTTGACGGTATACGGCGAAGCGCCCAAGTACCCGGCCAACTTCAAACACCTGGATTACGTCAACCCGAACGCGCCCAAGGGCGGCAGTTTTCGTCGCTCGTCCATGGAAGGCGGGGCGTTTGATCACCTGATCCCGTATGTCGACAAAGGCACCGGCATCACCCAGATCCAGGGTTGGCTCTACAGCCCGTTGGCGTACCGTTCGCAGGATGAGCCGTACACCGTGTACGGGTTGGTCGCGCAAGGCATGGAGCTGGCAGATGACCATTCATGGCTGCGTTTCTACCTCAATCCCAAGGCGCGTTTTGCCGATGGCACGCCCATCACCGCGCAGGACGTGGCCTACACCTTCAAGCTGTTCACCACCGAAGGCAGCCTGGCGTATCGCCAAAGCTTTGCCGATGTGGACCAGGTGCTGGTGGAATCGCCGACCCAAGTGCGGTTCACCTTCAAAAGCGCCGACAATCGCACCTTGCCTCTGGACCTCGCTTCACTGCCGGTGCTGCCGGAACATTGGTGGCAGGGGCGCAATTTCGCCAACGGCGGCGGCTTTGAACCGCCGGTGGGCAGCGGCCCGTACCGTATCAGCAGCGTGGACAACGGCCGCAGTGTCACCTTCGAACGGGTCAAGGATTGGTGGGGGCGAGACCTGCCGGTGACGCAGGGGCAGTACAACTTCGACACCCTGCGGCTTGAGTTTTTTGCCGACGGCGACGTGTCGCGCCAGATCCTGCAAGCCCAGGGTTACGACTTCAATCGCGAATTTTCCGCCACCAGTTATTCGGTGGGCTACGACGGCGAGGCTTTGCGCGACGGTCGTCTGCAACGTGAACAACTGGCACCGAATGCCGTGCAGGGCACCCAGGGTTTTGTGTTCAACCTGCAAAAACCGCAGTTCCAGGACCGCCGCGTGCGCGAGGCGCTGAGCCTGTTGTGGGATTTCGACTGGAGCAACCGGCAGATGATGCACAGCCTGTACCTGCGCCAGCGCAGCTTCTTTTCCCGCAGCGCATTGGCGGCCACCCAGCTGCCGGATGCCCAGGAGCTGGCCATTCTGGAACCCTGGCGCGGGCAAGTGCCGGAGGAGGTGTTCACCCAGGTCTACCAGCCGCCGCGCACCGATGGCAGCGGGCGCATTCGGCCGCAGCAGGCGCAAGCGCTGAAGTTACTGGCCGAGGCGGGCTGGACCCCGCGCGGCGACCAGTTGGTTAACGCCGAGGGCACGCCGTTGCAGTTCACCTTCCTGAATGCCCAGAAAGGCTTCGAGCGTTTGCTGCTGCCCTACAAACGCAACCTGGCGCAGATCGGCATCGGCTTCACGATCCGCATGATCGACTCGGCCCAATACGCCAACCGCGTGCGCGCACGGGACTACGACATGATCGTCAACGGCTACCCGGTCAGCCCATCGCCGGGCCGCGAGCTGACCAACTACTTCGGTTCCGAGAGTGCCGATGACCCTGGCTCCAACAATTACATGGCACTGCGCAACCCGGCGGTGGACGCCTTGATCGATGGCCTTGTCCGCGCCAACGACCGCCCGACCATGGTGCGCTACGCCCATGCCCTCGACCGCGTGTTGCAGTGGGGCTTCTACTGGATTCCCAACTATTACCCGCCGGGCTCGTCCTCGCTGTGGTGGAACCGTTTTGGTCGGCCCCGCACAGCGCCGCTCAATGACGTGGGCATCGACACCTGGTGGGAAGTGAGCCCGACACCGCTGACCACCGCACAGATGCGTCAACTGACTGAGGCTTCCCAACATGCTGGCCTATAGCGCGCGCCGTTTATTGCTGATCGTACCAACGTTGGTGTGCATCCTGCTGGTCAACTTTTTTATCGTGCAAGCCGCCCCGGGTGGCCCGGTTGAGCAAGCCATCGCGCGCTTGCAAGGCATCGGCACCCAAGCGTCGGTGGCCGGCACACGGGTGGAAACCGGCAGCACTGAATCGCGCACAACTCGTGGCCTGGACCCCGCGCTGGTGGCCGATATCGAGCGCCAATACGGCTTCGACAAGCCCCTTGGCGCGCGCCTTTGGTTGATGCTCAGCAGCTACGCGCGGCTGGATTTTGGCGATAGCTTCTTTCGCGGCGCCAAGGTCACCGACCTGATCCTGCAAAAACTGCCGGTGACTTTGTCCCTGGGCTTCTGGGCCACGCTGATCAGTTACCTGGTGTCGATCCCGCTGGGCATCCGCAAGGCCGTGCGCCATGGCAGCCGCTTCGATGTGTGGAGCAGTGCGGCGGTCATTATCGGCCACGCCATGCCGGCGTTCCTGTTCGCCTTGCTGCTGATCGTGGTATTCGGCGGCGGTAGCCTGTTGAACTGGTTTCCGGTGCGCGGCCTGGTCTCGGAGAATTTTGCCAGCCTGTCATGGGCGGGCAAGGTCGTGGAC
Organism: Pseudomonas sp. NPDC087814; assembly: GCF_044742865.1. Lineage (NCBI taxonomy): Bacteria > Pseudomonadati > Pseudomonadota > Gammaproteobacteria > Pseudomonadales > Pseudomonadaceae > Pseudomonas > Pseudomonas sp. NPDC087814. The sequence goes on from NZ_JBIUVK010000003.1 coordinate 57,630, forward strand.
TACTTCTGGCACCTTGTCTTGCCGGTATCGGCGCTGGTGATTGGCGGCTTTGCCACACTGACCATCCTCACCAAAAACAGCTTCCTCGACGAGATCAGCCGCCAGTACGTAGTGACCGCGCGGGCCAAGGGTTTCAGCGAAAAACAGGTGCTGTACAAACACGTGTTTCGCAACGCCATGCTGCTGATCGTGGTTGGCCTGCCCCAGGCGCTCACCGCGATGTTGTTCGGCGGCTCGTTGCTGATTGAAGTGATTTTCTCCCTCGACGGCCTCGGTCGCCTGAGCTACGAAGCGGCAGTGGCACGGGACTATCCCGTGGTCTTCGGCACGCTGTTTATCTTTACCCTGGTCGGGTTGGTCATCAAGTTGCTGGGCGACCTGTGCTACCGCCTGCTGGACCCCCGGCTGGATTTTTCCGCGAGGTCGCATTGATGCCGGTTTTTACTCCGATTACTCGTCGCCGCTGGCTGCACTTCAAGCGCAATCGCCGCGGCTGGTGGTCGCTGTGGATGTTCCTGGCGCTGTTCGCCGTATGTCTGGGTGCCGAACTGCTGGCCAACGACAAGCCATTGGTGATGGCGTACCAGGGCTCGCTGTATTTCCCGGCCTTCGAGCGCTACACCGAGCAGGATTTCGGCGGCACGTTGCCGTTTCAGCCGGATTACCGTGACCCTTACGTGCATGAACTGATTGAAGGGCAGGGCGGCTGGATGCTGTTTGCGCCTATTCCGTTCAGCTACGACACGGTCAACTACGACCTCACGACCCCTTCGCCGGCGCCGCCCAGCGCGAGCAACTGGCTGGGCACCGATGATCAAGCCCGGGATGTATTGGCGCGGGTGATTTTCGGCACCCGGGTATCGCTGTTATTTGCCTTGGCGCTGACCGTGGTGAGCACTTTGATCGGGGTCGCCGCCGGCGCGCTGCAAGGCTATTACGCCGGTTGGGTCGACCTGTTGGGGCAGCGCCTGATCGAGATCTGGTCGGGGCTACCGGTCCTGTACTTGCTGATCATCTTGTCCGGATTTGTCGAACCGGGTTTCTGGTGGCTGCTGGGGATCATGGCGCTGTTTTCCTGGCTGACCCTGGTGGATGTGGTGCGCGCCGAGTTCCTGCGCGGGCGCAACCTGGAGTACGTGAAGGCCGCGCGGGCCCTGGGTGTGGGCGATGTTCAGGTGATGTTGCGGCACATTCTGCCCAACGCGCTGACTGCCACCTTGACCTACTTGCCGTTCATTTTGACCGGGGCCATTTCGACCCTCACCGCCCTGGATTTTCTTGGCTTCGGCATGCCCACGGGCAGTGCGTCCCTGGGTGAGTTGATCGGCCAGGGAAAAAACAACCTGCAAGCCCCGTGGCTGGCGCTGACCGCGTTTTTTGCGTTGGCGTTGATCCTGTCCCTGTTGGTGTTTATCGGCGAAGCCTGCCGCGACGCCTTCGACCCCCGATCCTGATAAGCGAGCTGTGCCGTGACTGACGCGTTGATTGAAATTCGTAACCTGAAAGTGGCGTTCGACGGGCACAAAGCGGTGCGTGGCATCGACCTGGATATTCACCCGGGCGAGTGCCTGGCGCTGGTGGGCGAGTCGGGCTCCGGCAAATCGGTGACCGCCCACTCGATCCTGCAATTGCTGCCGCCCCACACCACGCGTACCCAGGGCAGTATTCGCTACCAGGGCGAAGAGCTGCTCGGCGCGCGGCCGGAGCGTTTAAGGCAGATTCGCGGCGATCGCATCGCGATGATCTTTCAGGAGCCGATGACCTCGCTCAACCCGCTGTACAGCGTGGAACGGCAGCTGTCCGAAACCCTGCTGCTGCACAAAGGCCTGGGCGGTGCGGCGGCGCGTGAGCGTGTGTTGGAGTTGCTCGAACTGGTGGGCATCCAACAGCCGCGCCAGCGCCTTGCGGCGTACCCGCATCAGCTCTCCGGGGGGCAGCGCCAGCGGGTGATGATCGCCATGGCCCTGGCTTGCGAACCGCTGCTGTTGATCGCCGACGAGCCCACCACGGCCCTGGACGTGACCGTGCAGCGACGCATTCTTGCGCTGCTCAAAGACCTGCAGCAACGCCTGGGCATGGCGCTGCTGTTGATCAGCCACGACCTCAACGTGGTGCGCAGCATCGCCCAGCGCGTGGCGGTGATGCGCGCCGGCCAGATCGTCGAACAGGCCGACTGCCAGGCACTGTTTGCCGCGCCGCAGCACGCCTACAGCCGGCAGTTGCTCGAGGCCGAGCCCGAGGGCAGGGCGGTGGTGCGTGAGACGGCGGACAACCTGCTGGAAGTGGACAACCTCAAGGTCTGGTTCCCGCAAGGCGGCCTGCTGCGGCGCAAACCGCCGATCAAGGCGGTGGACGGCATCGACCTGCGCCTGCAACGTGGCAAAACCTTGGGCATCGTCGGCGAATCCGGCTCGGGCAAATCCACCCTTGGCCAGGCGATCCTGCGGTTGATCGACGCCCAAGGCAGCATTCGCTTCGATGGCCAGGCCCTCGACGCACTCAAAGGCAAGGCCCTGCGTCCCTGGCGGCGCAAACTACAGGTGGTGTTTCAAGACCCGTTCGGCAGCCTCAGTCCGCGCATGAGCGTGCAGCAAATCATCGAAGAAGGCCTGCGCGTACACACGGACCTCAATGCTTGCGCGCGCGAAGCTCAAGTGATTGCCGTGTTGCGCGACGTCGGACTCGACCCCGATACGCGCCATCGCTTCCCCCACGAATTCTCCGGCGGCCAGCGCCAACGCATCGCAATCGCCCGCGCACTGGTGATTAAGCCGGATTTGATATTGCTCGACGAGCCCACCTCAGCCCTCGACCGCACCGTGCAAAAGCAGGTGGTGAGCTTGCTGCGCAGGTTGCAGGAGGAACATGGGCTGACGTACTTGTTCATCAGCCACGACCTGGCGGTGGTAAGGGCGTTGGCTCACGACTTGATCGTGGTGAAGGATGGCGTGGTGGTGGAGGCGGGGAGTACCGAGCAGTTGTTCGACGCGCCGGAGCATGCCTATACGCGGGATTTGCTGGTAGCGTCGTCGTTGAGGAATCGCGAGTAGTACAGCCTAGTGGGCGCTGATCTCACGCTTTACCGTCTGCAGTGCTTCTGCCAACAACCAGTCCCGGAACGTCGTCAGTTTGGGCAGGCTGGCGCACTCAGGCCGATAAATGACGTAGTAGGCCAGATCCGAGTGTTCGGCGTAATGGCGGTCGGGTCTTTTTCGTCGGGTGGGCTGCTGTCGGCTTATGGCTGGAATACAGTGCTGTGGGTTTCGCTTTTACCGCTGGTGTTGGCTGTCGTCGCGCTGGCACTGACTGTCCCCAAGTACATGGCCGGTCGGTTTGATCTGAAAGGGCAAGGTGCGTTAGCCACTCGAGCGCATTTCCTGCTCAAGCAAATCCCGGGCGCTATACGTCATTTAACAAGTGGGCGATGCCAGATGTTCACAAGCTGCTCGTAAGCCCACTCCGCTGGGCTCAATGCGCTCAAAATGAATGTGCTTGTTCATCGATTAATGTTCATGGACGAGGTTTTCCGCTCGTCTGGTCGATCCGACCTTTGGCAGCTACTTAAGCGGTGGCTGGCGGCGAGGGCCTGAACGGCGGCCCTTTTGTCTAACGTGTGAATCGCCCCGGGTTTCATAGACACCTCTTTGCCTTAAACTGAGGCCAATTAGGAGGTGCCATGAGCAACCCGCGTTACTCCGAAGAATTCAAAATCCAAGCAGTCAATCAAGTGACCGAAAAGAAGCTGCCTGTCGCTGAGGTAGCCGCCCGTCTCGGCGTGTCGACGCATAGCCTCTATGCCTGGATAAAGCGCTACAGCAAACCCCAAGAAGAACGGCAGCAGGATGATGATCAGCACGCTGAACTGCGTCGCCTGAGAGCGGAACTTAAGCGCGTCACTGAAGAGCGAGACATATTAAAAAGGCCGCCGCGTACTTTGCCAAGGAGTGCGGTTGAAGTACGCCTTTATCAAGCAGCGAGCGGGCGACTATTCGATTCGACGGCTTTGCCTGACGCTGAAAGTCCATCCCAGTGGTTATTACGCTTGGTTGTCTGAACCGCAATCTGCACGTGCTAAAGACGATCAACGATCACTGGGTTTAATCAAGCATTCGTGGCTGGAAAGCGGTGGCGTTTATGGCTATCGAAAAATCCATGACGATCTGCGCGAGGTCGGTGAGGATTGTGGTCGGCATCGTGTGGCGAGGCTGATGCGTCTTGAAGGTCTGCGCTCTCAGACAGGGTACCGACTCCGCCCTGGCAAGTACGGCGATAAGCCAGCGGTCGCTTCACCCAATTTACTGAAGCGCCAGTTCGATGTCGTAGAATCCAACAAAGTTTGGGTCACCGATATCACCTACATTCGCACGTATGAAGGCTGGCTGTATTTGGCGGTGGTGCTGGATCTGTTTTCTCGTCAGGTCGTCGGCTGGTCAATGAAGTCGCAGATGACCAGTGATTTGGCCATTGATGCGTTATTGATGGCGGTTTGGAGGCGTAAACCGAACCAGGAGGTGATGGTTCACTACGACCAAGGTAGCCAGTACAGCAGCTATGATTGGCGCAGCTTTTTGAAGGCAAACAATTTGGTTGCCAGCATGAGTCGCCGAGGCAACTGTCATGACAACGCCGTGGCCGAGAGCTTTTTCCAGCTTCTGAAACGGAACGGATCAAGCGGAGAATCTACACCACGCAGGAAGACGCTCGTAGTGATGTGTTCGATTACATCGAGATGTTCTACAACGTAAAACGCCGCCATGGTTTCAACAATCAGCTGTCACCGGTAGAGTTTAAAAAGCGTTACGCAATGAGCTTGCAAGGTGTCTAGAGAATCCGGGGCGATTCACAGTGCCTCATATTCTCGCGTGGCCATTTCCTTTGAAAGTTCGCGCAAAAATTCCGCCTCGCTTTGCAGCAGCGTGACGATATTTAGGACATTACTGGCTTCGGCCGCGGTCAACTTGCGCAATAGACTCAGCAAGTCAACGGCGCAGGCTTCGTTAACGGAGGCTGACTCTATCAGCCTTAGTTGCCGTTTTTGAATCTCGTGCAAAGGATCCATCATTCAAACCTTGGGAGCGGTTGAGTTAGTCTTTAGCTGACAAGACCGATTTTCAGGGGGGCAGGGCGGTGAATCACATCAGACTGCTCTTAATTCACAGACCCGAATCTCAATCTGCCGCGGGAGGGACGGGCGGGTCGAAAACGGGATGGCTGAAGCTCGTGGAGCGAAACCCATGAAGCAGTGCCTGTAAGGTCGTGGCGCAGGTTGGGTCGCTCCATGGCGTGGCAGTCCTGAGAAGGGCCTCCAGCTGTCCCGCTTGGCGGGCCACATCTGGCCATTCGATACTGAGTGCTGCGCCGTGTAGACGGTGGGCTGCGTGGAGGGCCGGTTCCAGGTTGCGCAGAACCATCCCTTCAAGTAGCGCCAGTAGGTCCCGTTCCAATGCTTCAAGGATCTGCTGGTGACCCACAGGTTGCCGTGGGGCGAAGGGGTGTGGCAGTAAAGTCAGGGTCACGCCGCACCATAACTCGATTGCATCCTGCAACTTGCCAAGGCTGATCGGCTTGCTGAGGATGCCATCCATGCCGGCATCAAAGCATCGGGCGACATGCTGGTTGCCCGTAGAGGCGGAGATCGCAATGATGGGGCAGCGCGTTTGCGCGGCATCCTGTTCGATCATGCGGAACAGGCGCGTCAGCGAATAGCCGTCCTGGTCCGGTAGGTCACAGTCCATCAAGATCAGGTCATATGTGCCTTGTTCGAAGCAATCCACGGCCTGGGCGCCGTCCCTGGCGATCACCGGTGTGCAGCCGAACCCCTCGATCTGTGCCTGCAATACCGCTTGGTTGGCGACGGTGTCCTCCACAACCAGAATGCGCAATGCCTTTGGTGCGGATGTCGCTGACCAGTTCGTGGCGGGGAGCACGGTTTCGGCCTCTGTCGAGTCGGGCGGTGCCAACTCCGCGGTCAATGACAATTCAACACGCGTTCCCTTGCCCGGCGAACTGTCCAGTGTGAGGGTGCCGCCCATTAGTTTGAGCAGGTCGCGACAGATGACTAGCCCCAGGCCGGTGCCACCTGAGCGCTTATAGGATTGTGCTGCTTGGCTGTAAGGCTGGAAAAGGCGCGCCTGGCTTTCCTGGCTCAGGCCGATCCCGGTATCGGTGACGGTCAATCGCAGCTCCTTGTTGCGCGACGAAGCCAGGTCACTGATCGCATAGGTAACTTCCACTCCGCCGATTTCGGTGAACTTGATGGCATTGGACAGCAGGTTGTGCAGCACCTGCCCAATACGTGTGCTGTCGAGCATCAACAGTGGCAGGTGGGATTCGCCATTGACGCAGATCGATAAATGCTTCTCCCGGGCCCGCAAGCGATGCAGATCAACGACGTTATGCACCAGGGTGCTGATGCTCACCGGCTCGTATTCGAGCTTGACCTGCCCCGCATCGAGCTTGGATATATCCAGCACGTCATTGAGCAGCCTCAACAATGATTGCGCGCCGTGATTGGCCAGGTCGGCAAAGTGCTGTTGCTGCTTGTCCAGCGGCGTATTGCGCAACAGTTCGACTGCAGCCACCACTGCGTTCATCGGCGAGCGGATTTCATGGCTCATGACTGCCAGGAACATCGCCTTTTCCCGCTCGTTGCGCTCGGCGCGCTGGCGCATGCGCTGGGTTTGGTAAATCGTGATGAGCAATAGCACTACCACTAGGACAATTAACGCGATCTCATGAGGGTAGTGGGACACAACTTCCCTGAGTGGCAGGTCCGGGGTGGCATGCTCGCGCAGCCAATTGGCGTGCAGGACGCGAACTTCGTCAGGGGTGACCGAGTCGAGCGTCTTCTGGATGATTGAGTGCAGTAAAGGCTCGGTTTTCCGAGTGCCCATGGCAATTTGCGACGCCATGCCGGTGAGCACCCCGGAAATCTGCAATTGGCCCTGGAACTGTCGATAGAGGAACGGCAGCAGATAGGCTTCGGTGGCCACTGCAGCATCAGCGGTCCCTTCGGCAACTTGCTGCAGCATCGTCAGGGCGCTGCCACCTATGATCAGTTTCGCCCCGGGTGCCTTCGTTGCAAGGAAATCACTGTAGCGGTCGAAGTAGGGCAAGGTCACGGTCAACCGGTCCAGCTGTTCGGCCTCGAAAAGAGGCGCGCGCCCGATGCGGGTGATGATGACCGTGGTGGTATTCAAATAGGCTGAAGTCAGCAGCAACCGGGGATTTTTACCTCCGGGCCCATTAAGCCTGACAGTGGAGATAAGGTCTGCCTTACCGGTCATCAGCAGCTCTATGCGATCCTGGATCGAGTGAGCGGAAACGTAGTCGATCTTCATGCCGGTCTTGTGGGCAATCAGCTGCAAATATTCAGCTGACAGCCCCTTGAGGCGGCCGTTCTCCACGTATTCGATTGGAGAAAGACTGCCCACTACGGCGACACGCAATACCGGATGATGTTCGATCCAGACTCTTTCCTCGACGCTTAAATCAGGTCCGGGAGGCCGCGCGCCGGCGTTAGCCCATGTTGCGGCCATCAACAGGCACAGGCTGGTGCCCCAACGAACGCGGTTCATCGTCATCATGTCTAGTCCAGGGTTTTCATGATCTTGAACAAGCCGTTGTTAGAGGTGACCCCAAGCTTGCGAAAAGCGGTGGCCTTCTGCGTACTGATGGTCTTGATGCTGCGATTGAATTTCTCGGCGATCTCCGTCACGGTCATGCCTTCCAGATAGCAGCGGATCACTTCCTGCTCCCGCGCCGACAAGGCCGCGCGCTGCAAGGCGTTATCACTGATCGATATTTGTGTCGATTCGTCTGGCCTGGCCGCATCGGCCACTTGGTAAGACATATCGGCACTCAAGTAAATGGCGCCCGAAGCAACGGTACGGATCGCCTTCACCAGGCTTCCCAGCCCCTCATCTTTGCCTACAAAACCGCGCGCTCCTACACGCAAGGCAAGCGAGACGGTAGCCGACTCATGATGGCTTGATAGCACCAGAATACGACAGTCAGGGAAGCGGCTTCGCAAGGCGCGAATCAGGGAGACGCCATCGAGTTCATCCCGTCCCAGAGCAAAGTCCAGCAGCAAGACGTTGGCGGGCATCGTCGCCATGCCGCGTATCAGTTCGCGACTGGTTTCATAGACGCCAACAATCTCGATGGATGACTCTTCAGCGAGGTGGCTGACAAGGCCGTGGCGTACCACTGCATGATCATCAAGGATCGCTATGCGTATGGTTTTCATGGATGCCAATGGACACTCGAAAGTAGCCGGATAACTAATTGATTAAAGACCATCTCTCAATTCGGCTCCAGCAGGGGTGAAGATACCGTTTAACCACGCCGTGATTGTTTCAGCACACGCGAGGCAATGTTTGCAGGAACAATGGACGTAAGCGCATCCCTAGGCGGTGATCATGCTCAGGAATACATCGCTCTCCATGGGCCGGGCCAGAGCGAAACCCTGCCCGGTGTTGCAGCCCAGCCTGCTCAGCAACTCGATGCTCTCGGTATCTTCAATACCTTCGGTGATCAAGTTGATATTGAACAACTGCGCCAGAGCGACGATCCCCGAGATGATTTCTGAAGAGTGGGCAAACTGGCCCACCGCACGCACCAGGGCTCCGTCAATCTTCATCTCGTCGAATGGCATGCGTGACAGCAAGGACAACGTCGCGGCGCCGGCACCGAAGTCGTCCAGGGACACCGGAAAGCCTTTGGCGCGCAACGCAGTGATCGAGGCTGAAAGGGCCAGCTCGCTGTCGGGCGCCAAGTCTTCGGTCAGCTCTATCTTGAGGCGTTTGCAAGGCAACCCCGCCCGATGCATCTTTTGCGCAAGTCTCGTGGCCAGGCCATGGGCGCAGAGCGTGCGTGCCGAAGCGTTGATGGCGATGGGGATATCAATGCCTGCACGGTTTAACTTGCCCAGGGTGTCGATCACGGTCTTCTCGATAAAGCTGAACAACAACAGATCCAGCCCGAGCTGGTTGATCATCGGGATCAGGACCGAGGGTGGCACATCCCCGTGCCGTGGATGGTGCCAGCGGATTAGGGCTTCCGCGCCGACAATCGCTCGTGTCGCCAGGTCATATTGGGGCTGGTAGACCACTCTTAATCCTTCGCCGGTGGCGAGGGCTGCCACAACCTCATCGTCATTGAGCAGTTGCTCCAGTTTTTCCTCATGTGGACTGCGCGGTGCCGGATGGGCGGTATGCGCCAATTGACTGATCACTGCCAAGAGTTTCTCGGGTTGTTGCTCCACCGCGATCTCTACCCGGATACCTGAAGCCCTGGCCAGGCGTGCATGGGAAGCCAGCGCTGCCGTCGAGACGCCATTGAGAGTGTGCGTCCAGCCCTGCTCAATGCCTGCGGTCAGTAAGCCGGGGGGGAGCGCATGCTCGGATTGTGGCTGTGCGGTCCAGACGATATGCGGAATGCTGTGTAGCAGCCCGGAAGCATTCAGGTCGCTGACACAGCACGGCAACATCAAGCTGTCGACATGGTCGGCATGAACCTGCGCGACGATGATGTCGACAGGTTGCTTGCGCAGGCGCGTCATCAACTCGCTCAACGAATCGATGTGTTCGATAAGAAAAAGGGGGCTCCCGTTGAGCAGCGTGGCTACGCGGTGGGCGTACTGCTCGTCACTGGCCAGGATGACCAGACTTTGCAGGGCGCGCTCGGAGGGAACGATGACTTGGGCTGCCATCAGCTGATGCTCAGTGGTTGTGGTGAGGTCACATTTGAGCAAAGGCGATGTGAGAGAAATATAAGACTGGGACTAAATCGCGGCTGGACCCCTTTCTGGGGGCCCGGCTTGTGCTGATCCGAAATTTAAGAGCAGTCCGATATCGGCATTGGCGAGCGCTCGACAGAATTCACCCCGATTCATGGCGGCTCGCAGCATGTGCGGGCATTACAGAACGAGTGCACGCACGCTGTCGCCAACAGCTGTTGCTTCTGCGCTTCAATGCCACTTCGTGAGGCCTCATACCTGACGATGTGTGTGCTACAGGGTGAGTTATTGTGAAAGTCACGTCGCGTTCAGTCTTGCCGTTTGCGTTCCTGCGATCAGCCCCGCTTAATCCAATTCGCCACGGGGTTCGCATGCGTTATTGTCATGCGCCTGATGCTTGTCAGTCCCGACACCGTCAACTGGATTGGGCGATATGGGGGGTGATGACCCTGACCGGCATAACGGCATTGCTGAGTGCAACTGCCCATGCCGGCAATGGTGTGCACATCAACGCGAATGCGGACGGCCAGTGCGTAAGTTTGAATGACCCGCAGAACAACGATGGCAATGCCGCGACGTATCTTGCGCAAAACCTGATCTTCAAGGATCAGGCCGCGGGCAAGTGCAATTCCGCGACTAAAGGTTCGCAGACCGATTCGGTACTGTTTTACCGTCCAGGGGGCGTTTCTGGCGTAGGGGCGACCTCTCTGACCCTGGGTGGCGAACTGTTCGTCAACAGCGGCCGGGTTATCCTCGGGCAGCCCGGCGGCAATATGGCGATTGGTAACGAGAGCACTCAAGCCAACGCCGACGGGGCTGCCATTGGTCATGGGGCCCAAGGCCTCGGCCGCTGGGGCATGGCGGCGGGGTTCCAGGCCAAGTCCCTGGCTGACTATGCCCACGCATTTGGTTATAACGCCCAGGCCTCGAATCAGTACGCCACGGCTATCGGCGCAAATACGACGGCGGCGGGAGAACGGGCCACGGCTGTGGGCGCCGGTGCATCGGCCAGTGGCGGCGGGGCTTTTGCCGCGAGTCGCGACGCCAGGGCTGACGGCACCCACAGCGTTGCGGTTGGATCTGAGGCCAGCGTGACGGCCAGCAGTAATGAAGGGGTTGCCTTGGGCAACAAGGCCAGCGCGCAACACAATTACGGCGTTGCACTGGGCAGTGGCTCAATGACGCAAAACTTGAAGGCGGTTGCGCCGGTGACGATCAATGGCACTGCATACAGTGTCGATAGTACGTCGGCCATGGGCGTGGTCAGCCTGGGTAATGCCAGCCAGACTCGCCAGTTGATCAACATGGCCCCCGGGGCGGTAAGCAACACCAGCACCGATGGCGTCAATGGCGCCCAGTTATTCGTTGCCTACGATGCGATCCAGAAGCTCGGGGATCGGGAGTTGGCGGCCACTCAGTCGGTGGCGGATGCCCTCGGTGAGGGTACTGCGGTCAAGGACGGCAAGGTGGTGCTGCCGGCCTTTTCCCTGACCAGCCTGGGTACTGGCGTGGCACAGCCCACATCGGTGGTGGGGGCGATCAAGGCCCTGGATCAGGCCCATAAAGGTACGCAGGAAGCCTTGAATGATGTTGATCAACTGGCCAACGCAACGGCAGGGCAAGTTCGTTTGGCGATGGCTGAGAAATACCTGCGATGGAGCGAGGACCAGCAGGCCTACACGGCCAGCGAAGGCGCCCGCCCTGAGAGCCGAATTGCCAATGTAGCCGCAGGTGTGGCTGCTACCGACGCGGTGAACAAGGGCCAGTTGAACGCAGTGGAAAGTATGGCCAATAACGCGAACAGCCTTGCTGCCAGCGCGCTGTCCGGTGCCAACGCAGCGATGGCCACCGCTGACGATGCCCGCAAAACGGCAAGCGCGGCGCAAGAGGGTGCCGACGCAGCCCTCCAAACGGCGGCGGGAGCACGGGCAACGGCAGATAGTGCGCAGAGCACCGCCAAGGACGCCTCTAGCTCGGCCGAAACCGCACAGAAAGCTGCAGAAGCCGCGCAAGGTTCTGCCACTGCCGCGATGGGGGTGGCATCAACCGCGCAGGCGACAGCTGATGCTGCCCAAGGCACCGCCAGCTCGGCACTGGGGTCGGCAAGCGGCGCGCAGCAACTGGCTCAGGCCGCACAGGCGGCTGCGGACGTGGCGGCGAATTCTGCAACGACGGCGCAGCGAACTGCAGAGACCGCAGAAGGCAAGGCGAGCTCGGCGTTGGCCGGGGCAGATGATGCCCGTAAGACTGCGGACGATGTGCGAGCTGCTGCCGATGCCGCTTTGGCCAAGGCCGACAGCGCCGAAAAGAGCGCAGGTGTGGCGCAAGGGACGGCCAGTACCGCGCTGGACTCCGCAGCTGACGCCCAAAAAACTGCCGAATCCGCCCGGGGAATCGCCGAACGGGCGCAAGGGGCCGTTGCGACTGCACAACAGACGGCCGAAACCGCACAGGGTGTCGCCAACACGGCCCTGGGCTCGGCAGCCACTGCCCAGAAGACGGCCGAAGCCGCACAAGGGGCAGCCACCACAGCACTGAGTACGGCGTCTGAAGCGCAAAAAAGCGCCGCGACAGCCCAAGGCACTGCCGATACCGCGCTGACCACGGCCTCCAGCGCCCAACAAGCCGCGAATGCTGCGCAGGGCTCTGCCGATAAGGCGTTGGACACGGCTGTTCGGGCCGGCGAAACCGCTACGGCCGCCCAGGGCTCCGCCGATGCCGCCTTGGCTGCAGCCGCCAGCTCTCACAAGGCTGCCGACGTGGCCCAAGGCACCGCTAATACGGCGCTGGACAAGGCCGCCGTGGTGCAGAAAAGCGCCGATGCCGCGCAGCTTACAGCCAATCAGGCGCTCAGCGCCTCCGAGGGTGCCGGGCAATCCGCCAACGCGGCCCAAAGCGTGGCGGATTCGGCATTGGCAACGGCGACAGGGGCGCAGACTGCCGCTCAATCGGCTCAGGATCGCGCGGATGCCGCCGTCAGTTCGGCGGCTGGTGCACAACAGGCCGCAAATGCCGCGCAAGGCACGGCGGATACCGCCCTTGGTGCTGCCTCCACGGCACAGCGCACGGCCGACGCCGCCAATTCCACCGCAGACCAGGCACTGAGCACGGCCTCCACGGCGCATCAGGCGGTCGAGAAGGCCCAAGGCACGGCCGATGCAGCGCTGATCGCTGCAGCCAGCGCTCAAAGCGCGGCCGGTAACGCCCAGGGTACCGCTGACGGCGCATTGGCTTCAGCGGCCCGGGCACAGCACGCCGCAGATGCTGCCCAAGGCACGGCTGACACGGCATTGAGCTCGGCTTCCGGCGCGCAGAAAACCGCTGAAACCGCGCAGAGCTCCGCCGATACCGCCCTGGCTTCGGCCACGTCTGCACGCAATGTGGCGGACAAGGCCCAGAGCACGGCGGACGCCGCTGGTCGCTCGGCAAACGATGCTCTGCAGGCCGCGACAACGTCACAGGCCAGCGCCGACAACGCTTTGGACGCTGCAAGCAATGCCCAGAAAGGGGCGGTCGCCGCCCAACACACCGCTGATGCGGCCAAGGCCACCGCCGATATCGCCACCGGCCAGCTCAAGGGCCTAGACGACGGCCAGACGGTTGTCCAGCGCATTGACGCGGCTATCCGAAGCGCCGCAGGTGTAGCCAGTGAGTTCGTTGCGAAGGCTCTGGGAGGAGGTTCCATCGTGGGTAGCGATGGCCAGCCGACGGCGCCGGCCTATGCCATCAGTCAGATCAATGCCGATGGCAGCATCCAGCCCGCTCCTCAACTCCATGACAACGTGGGCGCTGCCCTAACGGCTTTGGACCACAATGTCGGCACGGTCAACGCCGCCGTGAACCGCCAGGGCGCAGCACTCGGCGCCTTGGGTGAGGGCGTCCGGGCCCTGCGTGACGATAGCGTTGTGTGGGACGAGGCCAGCGGCGCTTATACCGCGGGTCGTGGCGCGGATCGCAATGAGCCGGCACGCATCGGTAACCTGGCGGCCGGTGTTGCACCAAGCGATGCCGTCAACAAGGGGCAACTCGATACCGTCGCGACCACCGCATCGCAGGCCGGCAGCGCCGCTGACGCAGCCCGGGCGGCAGCGGTTCGGGCCCAGGGGACGGCGGATGGCGCGATGGATGCTGCCGCCTTCGCCCAGACCGCCGCTGATGCCGCGCAATATGCGGCCGATACCGCTGGCGGCACTGCTGCTGACGCACGTGAGGCCGCAAACGCTGCTCACACATTCGCTAGTCAGGTTGGCCAGGTGGCGGAGCGCGCCGCAGCACAATTGCAGGGGCTGGAGGATGGTGAAACCGTGCTTGATCGCATACAGTCAGCGAACCACGCAGGCCGACAGGCATTGGCTGATGCGCTGGGCGGTGGCGCTGCCGTCAACGCGGATGGTTCGTTGAAAGCACCGGCCTACGCTGTGACCCGGATCGACTCTGAGGGTGGCCCCGTTGGCCAGGTCCAGGCCGGCAACGTCGGGCAGGCTATCGAAACACTCGACGCGTCGCTGAATGCAGTCAACGGCAAGGCCGACAAGGCCACAGCGAACATGGCCAGCTTGCGCGAGCAGGTGAACAACGGACAGGTCGGCCTGGTTCGCCAGGACTCCCTCAACCGGAACATCCAGGTGGCGCGGGACACTGACGGCGTTCGTGTCGATCTCACGGGTACGCAGGGACCTCGTGTTCTGACGGGTGTGAAGGAGGGTGCCTTGAGCGTCGACAGCACCGATGTCGTCAATGGCCGACAACTCCACGCCGTCGACCGGCAGGTCAAGCAGTTGATGCAACGAGCCTCCGGCATCGCCGTTGACACCCAAGGCAATGAAAAGGCAACGGTGTCGCCGGGTAGCAAGGCCGTGGCTATCGGGGCCAACGCCCAGGCCGGCAGTGAGCGCAGCGTTGCGGTGGGGGCTGGTGCTGTGGCCCAAGCGCCTCGCAGCACTGCACTGGGGGCTGGTGCCAAGGCCGATGCGCCGAGCAGCGTCGCGCTTGGCGCCGGCTCCCAGGCCCAGCGGGCGAATACCGTCTCAGTGGGTGCGCCGGGTGCGGAGCGGCAAATCACCAACGTAGCAGCCGCCAGCGAGGCGACCGATGTCGTCAATCTCGGCCAGGCCACGCAGATCTCCAACCAGGCCGCTGACCGTACCCTACGACAGGCCAATGCCTATACCGACAGCCAGATCAGTGCAGTGCGTCAGGATGCCTACGCCGGCATCGCGTCAGCGATGGCCATGGCTGCCTTACCTGTGGCGTCGACACCGGGCAGGAGCATGGTGGCCATGGGAACGTCGGTCTACGAGGGGCAATCAGCCTTGGCCGTCGGCCTCTCGGGGCGCACCGAGGATGGTCGTTGGGCGTACAAGGCCAATGGTTCGGGCAGTGCCCAAGGAAGTGTCGGGCTGGCGGTTGGCGTGGGTTACGAATGGTAGGTCCTGATATCGGCAGGTCGAGGGTCTGACCCTCCCTGCCGATTTAGGAGCAGTCCGATGTTCTCCACCAGCCTCACTGTCCACAATAACCCTCAGTAATCATTGCCCGCTGTCGTAGCGGCTACCACTCGTGGAACCCGTCTCAGCCATCGGATTGCCGTGGTGCCTTGTTTCGGTTCGACGCATCCGTCAATGTCTCAGGTAAGTCATCGTGAAAGTCACATTGCGTTTCGATTCGCAGGTCGCTTGTCCGCATGCTGTTCCTCTCAACTCACTTCGCTCCCTCATTCGCGGCTTCTACTGCCCCGAGTTTGCGGTCACATCACCCGGTTGGCCGACTCTCGGCCTGCTGACCCTTACCGGAGTTTCGGCGCTGCTGGGCGTGTCTGATGCCCGTGCAGGCAACGGTGTACACATCAATGCGAATGACAGCGGCGAATGCGTCAGTCTCAATGACCCCCAAAATACTTATACTGCAGGCACCGGGGCCGACAGAGCCTATTTGAACGAAAACTTGAATTTCAAGGATGGTCAGTCGGGGCAGTGTGACTCGAACGCCAAGGATGGCCAAACCGAGAGCGTGATGTTCTATCGGCCGTTAGGAACACCGGGTGTTGGTGCAACCTCGCTTTCCTTGGGCGGGGAGCTGTATATCAACGGTGGGCGGCTGATGTTGGGAGGTGTCAACGGCAGCATCGCGATTGGCCATTCCGGCATTGAGGTTGGCGCCCCGCTTGCCACTGATAACGGCTTTGCCTTCGGCCGCGGTGCCCAGAGTACAGCCGCCTGGACCATGGCCTTAGGTCTTACCGCCAGGGCCCGGAACCCCTATGCACTGTCGTTCGGGAATACCGCTACGGCCTCCAATACATTCAGTACTGCATTCGGTTCGGCATCCACTGCTTCAGGTGAGTATGCCACTACACTCGGCGCGAGCGCGCAGGCGGGCGGTGCGAGTTCGTTCGCCGGCGGGCGATTCGCAGTATCACGAGGGGACAACTCGGTAGCGATCGGCAGGAACGCGAGCGCATCGAACTTGGAAAGCCTGGCACTTGGTTACAGCGCCCAGGCCCCCCAGAGGGCGAGTGTCGCGCTCGGCAGCTTCTCGGCCACTGACGATCTGCGCGAAGTTACGCCCGTGACCCTCAATGGACGCGTCTACTCCTTCGAGCGCAACAGCGCGGTCGGCACGGTCAGCGGCGGCAGTGCGGCGCGATTGCGCCAATGGATTTTTGTAGCTCCAGGGGCGGTGAACGCCACAAGTACCGATGCCATTAACGGTGCCCAGTTGTTCTCGGGATATGAGGCGATTCGCCGTCTTGGAACACGTGAGACCACGGCCGGTGAATCGATGGCACAGGCCTTGGGAACCGGCCCGCTCGCCCAGGGCAATCGGATAGTACCGATACCACTTGTACTGACCAGCCTTGCCCCGGAAACACCGTCGCCCACCACGCTGCTGGGGGCTCTGTCGGCCTTGGACAAAGCGCACAACGTCACTGATGACCGCATGGGTGAGGTGTTCGATTCCGTCATGGATATCTCGGAAAAATCCCAGGTGTTGAGGGCGACCAGGAGGTTCTACTGGAACCCCCAGACGGGTGCGTATGACGCCGACAGGGACGCTGGCGTGCCCACGTCGATTATCAATATGGCTGCCGGCGTGGCGGTAACGGATGCTGTAAACAAAGGTCAGTTGGACAGCGTTGAAAGCAGCGCCTTGCGTGCACAGCAGGCGGCCGGCACCGCCACTGCTGCTGTGGACAAGGCTCATCAGGTGTCGTTGGCGGCAAAGGATGCCGCCGACTCATCGTTGGCACAGGCCAACAATGCCTCCCAGGAGGCAGCGGGTGCCCTTGCCGCCGCCAATCAAGCCCAGGGCAGCGCCAGCGCGGCGGCAAGCGCCGCCAGCAAGGCCGGTACGACCGCCGCCAACGCGCAAGCGGTAGCTGAGCGTGCCGACGTTGCTGCCGCAAGCGCTCAGCATTCGGCCCAGACCGCCCAAGGCGCCGCCACGCAGGCACACGCCAGCGCTACGACGGCGCAGGCTCTGGCCAGCGCGGCGCAAACCCGTGTCAAGGAAGTGGGAGATGTCGTGGACAAGGCTGCAGCTGCCGCGACAGCTGCCCTGCGCTCGGCTGATGCCGTCTCGGATGCGGTCACTTCGGCGCAGGCTGCTGTAGCGAATGCACAAGACCGGACGGACCAGGCTGCCACTGCGGCTTCAAGTGCAGAGGAGAGGGCCGATGGTGCACAGCGCGCTGCGGATGCGGCCTTGCTTGTGGGCAGGGAGGCCGACGTGGCCGCTGAAACCGCGCAAGCCACTGCCGGCCAGACCCTGAACGCGGCGAACGCGGTACAGGATGCAGCGGCTACCGCTCGTGAAATCGCCGATCGGGCTGCGGGGCTCGCGTCGACCGCCCAGGGTGCCGGTAAGGTCGCCAAGGACATGGCTGACAGAGCTCAGGACACGGCTGCGGGCGCACTCAGTGCGGTCGACTCGGCGCAGGTTTCAGCCAACGCCGCACTGAACGCGGCGACCGCCGCCCAGACAACGGCAGCCACCGCCCGGCAAACAGCTGACACGGCAGGTGCAGCGGCCGTCACAGCGCAAACCGATGCGCAGAATGCCCAAGGGACCGCAAAAAACGCTCACGAAACCGCCGCTTCTGCTCAAGACCTGGCCGATGTCGCCCAGCGTGGTGCAGACAGCGCGTTGGGTGCGCTGGAAAACGCTCAGGCCATCACCGACGGGGCCCAAGGCACTGCCGACCTCGCGTTGTCTTCAGCCTTGCAGGCGCAGCGGTCTGCGGATGCCGCGCAAAACACTGCAGGCGCTGCGCAGGGCTCGGCTGCCAGTGCGAATATCACTGCCATGGCCGCACGCAACAGCGCCGATACCGCATTGGGCGTCGCGTCGACAGCACGAGAAGCAGCCAGCGCTGCCGACACTACCGCCAGCCGGGCGCTGAGCCTCGCCACCGTCGCGCATGCTTCTGCGCAGGCGGCTCAAAGCCGTGCCGACACCGCTTCCGACGCGGCGTCCGGCACACAGCATGCCGTGCTGGAGACTCAAGCCAACGCTGAAGCTGCGTTGGGTGCGGCATCCACCGCTCAGACGGCTGCGCAGACCGCGCAGAGCGCCGCCGACCATGCGTTGCTGAGCGCCTCGCAGGTCAATCAGAAGGCCCTGGCTGCCCAGAGCCGCGCCAATGCGTCTCTGGATGCGGCAAACACGGCACAGCGTTCGGCCGACACGGCCCACACCACAGCACAGCAAGCGAACAGCGCCAGCATCGATGCGATGAGTGTCGCCGTCGTAGCGCAGTCCGACGCCGACCAGGCGCAAGGCGTAGCGACGCAGGCAAGTCATCGAGCCGCTGCAGCACAAACGACAGCCGGCACGGCGTTAAGCGTCGCGTCGGTCGCTCAGCGAACGGCCGATAATGCCCAGGGCACTGCCAACGCCGCCCGGTCCACCGCTGATGTGGCTGCGATTCAGCTCGGCGGCCTGGACGGCGGGCAAACGGTGGTAGAGCGCCTGGACTCGGCGGTAAAAGCCGCTGCGGGCGTGGGTCGCGAGACCATCACTCGGCTGCTCGGAGGTGGCGCTACCGTGGACGCTGAAGGCCAGCCTACGGCACCTGGCTATAACATCCCCCTGATCGCAGCCGCTGGCAGTGCTCAGCCTGCAACCAGCCACGACAATGCAGGTGAGGCGCTGCACGCGGTGGCGGGCAATCTCTCCACGCTCAACGATGCCGTGCGTACCCAGGCCACTGAGCTGGACGCGCTGGTGGATAACATCCAGGGCCTGCGCGATGACACGTTGCAGTGGAGTGGTATCGACGGGGTCTACAACGCAGGCCGCGGTTCAGCCAGCGAGCCGGCCCGCATCGCCCGGTTGGCTTCCGGTAGCGCACAGGCTGATGCGGTGAACAAGGGTCAGTTGGATGACGTTGATCGCGCGGCGGTGGCAGCTCAGGGTGTTGCCCTGGCTGGGAAAACCATGGCTGACCAGGCGCAAAGCGTAGCCGTCGGTGCGACAGGAGTCGCTGCCATTGCACAGAGCCGCGCGGAGGCGGCCAAGGGCAGTGCCGAGGCCGCACAATCCGCTGCTGCTACTGCCCGTGATGGCGCCAGCGCAGCGCACGCCAGTGCAACTCTTGCCGGCCAGGTCGCGGACCAGTCAGCCGCCAGGCTGCAAGGTATCGCCCAAGGCGAAACGGTTCTCGGGCACATCCAGGTCTCCGCTAAAGCACATGACCAGTTCCTGGCTACCGCCATGGGCGGCGGCGCGAACGTGAACGCCGACGGTTCGACGAGCCCTTCCACCTATGCAGTGACGCAGTCTGGCCAGAACGGTGCCGAGGCTCAGTTGATCAAGGTCGACTCCATCGGGCAGGCATTCGGTCTACTCGATGACCGTATGGTGGCTACCGACGACCAATCGAATGCCATCAATGCGCAAGCCGAGACACTGCGCAAACAGATGGACAACGGTGAGGTGGGGCATGTCCGCCAGGATCCGGTCAGTCGTGACATACAGTTGGCCGGCATTGCTGATGGGGCCCAGGTCGACATCAGTGGCAGCCAAGGCTCGCGCACGGTGGGTGGCGTTGAGGACGGCGAGGTCAGTTCTACCAGCCTCGATGCCGTCAACGGGCGCCAACTGGAGGCAGTGAATCAGCAGGCCAGGCAATTGGGCCAGCAGTCTTCCGGTATTGCCGTGGATGCGAGCGAAGCCGGCGACAACGTATCCACGCGTCCGGATAGCCAATCGGTTGCGCTCGGGGCACAGACTCAGGCCGAAGGCGAGCGCAGTGTCGCCACCGGTGCTGGTGCCACTGCTCAGGCGAAACAGAGTACTGCGCTGGGTTCGCAAGCAGGCGCCAACGCGAAAAATAGCGTGGCGCTGGGGGCGGGGTCCCAAGCCACACGTGCCAGTAGCGTGGCAGTCGGTGCGTATGGCGCCGAGCGTCAGATCAGCCATGCAGCCGAGGCTGTGCAAGGCACGGACGCTGTCAATTTCCGCCAGGCAACTCGGCTTTCGAACCAAGCCGCCAATCGGTCGCTAACGGAGGCCAACGACTATACCGACCGCCGCGTCGGCAGCCTGCGGCAGGACGTGTACGCCGGTATTGCGGCGGTGATGGCCACCGCCGGGTTACCGGTTGCGTCCTCGCCGGGCAAGTCGATGGTGGCAATGGCAACGGCTGTGTACGAGGGTGAGCCCGCTTTGGCCATCGGGTTGACGGCGCGCTCCAGGGGTGGGAAGTGGACCTATCGCGCGACAGGTGCGGGCACCGCGCAGGGAGATTTCGGACTTACGTTGGGGCTTGGTTATCATTGGTAGTGCACTAGCTGCCGATAGGGCACAGCGGTAGCTTCCAGTCAGTAGCTACCCGTCACGACGGGTGCTATCGACCCAACGCAGCCATCCGCTCCTGACTATTGGGTTAATGCACCCACGTCATTCACCAGTGTGCGCCAGCCATCCTTTGCCTCCTGCTCCGAGGTAAAGACTTGCACTTTGGGATGCCAGAACGCCCCCTCGATTACGATGCATTCCAAGGTAGAGTCCTGAAACGTAAAGACATAGTGGATAGCATCTTTCATGAACCGCTGTTTGTCGTGTCGAGGATGAATGGCGTTCCTTTGCTCAAGCTCTGCTAACCAAGGCGAATTATCTATTCGATGAATTTGGTAATGCTTTAGGCCAAGTCCAATGAGCGGATGGCCGCCCAAAGCTTCGTCGTTTGGCGAACCGAATTGGATTTTCTTTACTAGCGGAAAATGAACCACAGCTATTTCTTCTCCGGTGGTGTAATACCGTAAACATAGTTGCGTGTCCGTGGCGAACACCACTGGTTCAGGCGACGTACTTGGCTGTGGCCAGGAGTCGAGCAGCACTACGGTCGCTAATGACATGCGGGAACCTGATGAATGAATGGGTTATAAACAGAGTGCGAGAGCGACTCGTTGTCGTCAAACCTTTCTGATCGCGACCGACTGCTTCTGGCCGATTTCTGCCTTTCACATTGGGCAGAAAAAATCGGCCAAAAGCGGCCGTCAGGTGTTTACGAAACTAGGGATGATTCATTTACGTGCGCCGTGCGAGTTACCTAATGTGCTAATTCTGATATCGAAAACCGAGCATGACCTCACATCAGATTCTCGCTATTTGCTCCTTATCGATCTTGTTGAGCGAAGCTAAGGCATCATAGTGACTCATTTACAGCGCTATAATTTGAACCAATGAACTCCAGGCAACTGATGGGACGTCGGCCGATCAAGTGCTCCAGATCACCGGTAATCTCCTCGAATTCACCTGTATTCACCGCAGCGATCCACTCGTGCAAAAAGTCAGCAACAGGAGCGGGGATGCCATCACCGACTAGCCTTGCGGCGAGCACTTCCTTCGACACGGTCTGATAAAGGACTTTCCTACCAACGACCTCTGATAATGCCGCTGCTATTTCTCGGAATGAAATCGCTTCACTGGCACCAAGGGTATAGGTCTTGCCCTCGTGGCCTGTTTGGGTAAGGATCAATGCGTTGGCGTACGCTAGATCTGCTCGTGAAACTAGCGTTGCACGGCCATCACCTGCGGTAACTTGAACACCATTGGAGGCCCAGTGTGCTCCCAAAAAGTATGGCACTGAGTCCTGGTACACACTATTGCGTACAACGGTGTAAGCCAGCCCGCTGTCTACCAACGCCTGCTCAGTGGCAAGGTCCGATTCGGTCACCATCGAGATCAGGTTGACTGACCCGGTTTTGCGCTGGATCGACGTATAGACTAGGTGGCTGACACCGGCATATTTTGCCGCCTGGATGATGTTAAGGTGCTGTGGCAAGCGGTCCGTGAACGCAACTGCCGAAACCATCAGCACCTTCTCGATGCCCTCAAATGCTGCAATCAGGGACGATTGATCCAGATAGTCGCCGCGCCGAACTTCCACACCTTGCGCCGACAGTGCCTGAACCTTGCTAGGATCTCGGACCATCGCAACCAATTGGTTCGCTTCCGTGATTTGCAGCAGTGCTTTCAGGGTTTGAGAGCCCAATTCGCCAGAGGCGCCTGTCACCAATATCTTGCCCATGATTGACCTTCTGTTAGTGAGTAAAAGGGATCACACCTGTGCCCAGCCGCCATCAACTGGGATTTCAGCGCCGTTGATGTAGCTGGCACCGTCGGATGCCAGGAAAACGGCTACTTTGGCAATCTCATCGGGTTGTCCGACGCGCCCAACCGGGATCAGTTCGGCGAAGAGGCCAAGCATGGCCTCTGCAGCTTCCTTGTCCGGCGCCGCACCCTTGAGGCCGGGGGTTTCAATGGCTCCCGGGCTGATAACGTTCACTCGAATGTTGCGATGCTTAAGGTCGAGCATCCAGCCGCGGGCGAAACTGCGGATAGCTGCCTTGGTGGCGGCATAGATGCTGTTGCCGGGCATGCCTTTGCTGCCGACCAGTGAAGAGACCAATACAATGCTGGCCCCATCACTTAGTAGTGGCAGCAGCTTCTGAACGGTAAACACCATCCCTTTTACATTCACTGCGAACAGACGGTCGAAGGACTCTCCGGTGATCTCGCCAAGAGGTGCGCGCTCAAGAATTCCAGCATTGGCAAACAGGATGTCCAGTCGCCCCGCCTGCTTGCCGACAACCTGCGATACGCGCTCCAAATCAGTATCGTTGGAGACATCCCCCTGAATCGCCACAGCCTGTTCGCCGATCAAGGCAACGGCATCATCAAGAGCAGCCTGGTTTCTACCGGTAATGAATACCCGAGCACCTTCGCGTGCGAAGCGCTTTGCCGTGGCCAGGCCCAGGCCGGAGCTACCTCCGGTAACCAACGCTATTTTTCCAACAAGTGTCTGCGCCATGTTTTCACCTCACTAGTAATTTAGTGATCACTACATTACGAGTGCTAGCGAGGCAGGTCAAGCTCATAATAGAATGATCGCTAAATTATTAGGAGGTAGGCGATGGCACGTCCAAGAAAGTTTAACGAGGACGCCGTTCTGGACAAGGCCACAGATATTTTCTGGAGCAAAGGCTACGACGGCACCTCTGTGGCGGAATTAACCAAGGCGATGGGTATCAGCGCCCCTAGCCTTTACTTCGCCTTTGGCAGCAAGCGCGGGTTGTTTGATGCCGTGCTTGAACGCTACGACCAACGCAGGCTCGCCCACCGTGACTGGATCCTGGCTGCACCTACAGGCCGCGAGGCCGCCAGGCGAATGCTGATAGGTGCCGTTGAGTGGCTCACCACTGCAGACGAGCCTTTGGGTTGCCTACTGGTTCAGTCGGGGCTTGCGAACGGCTTGGCTGAATGTGATGTGGCTACAGAACTCAGTCGTCGACGTAACCGTATAAGAGCAATGCTGCGCGAGCGTTTCGAGCTGGCGCAGCAGCAGGGTGACCTGGCCAGCACACAAGATGCCGACGCACTAGCACTTTACATTCAGACTGTGTTCGACGGTCTGTGCCTGCAAGCCGCTGCGGGAACTGTGCGACAGCAACTGGAGACTGTTGTGGCTCGCGCATTGATGAGCTGGCCTGTGTAAGTAACCTGGTGCGCCTTGAAGCAGAGTGGCAGGTATGAAGCCGCCAGCTGTGCTGGCGGCCAACCCTCTTACTCTGTCTCGACCATACTGACGATGCGTTAACGAATGCCGTCGTTGCGCAAGGCGGTTGGTGTGTATTCTGCCGCGACGGCCTTGAAGCCGATGTCCATGCTGTCCTTCTCTTCGTTACGCATCCCGGAGACTAGGTAGCGGCCGTTGATGAGGTCATACAGGGCTTCGACACCCATCCACGGAATCTTCTTGTCGTACAGCGGCGTCATGAAGCCCTCGGCAGTGCGCCACAAGGTATTGCGTGCATCGTAGTGGTCGGCAAGGGCGATTTGCCAGCTGTCCTCATCAAAGTACAAGACGCGTTTTGCATAGACATGACGCTGGTCAGCCTTGAGGTCGGCCTCAACCACCCATACTCGGTGCAGCTCATAGCGGGTGATATCGGAGTTAATGTGCCCCGGCTTGATCACGTCGGTGTACTTCAGTGCGGGCGACTCCAACTGAAAACTGTTGTAGGGGATGTAGATTTCCTTTTTGCCGAGCAGCTTCCAGTCGTAGCGATCCGGTGCGCCGTTGAACATGTCCAAGTTATCTGCCACCCGTTGGCCGTCCGAGGCTGGGTACGGGCCGTCGTAGGCGATCTGTGGTGCACGTCGTACGCGACGTTGCCCGGCGCTGTAGATCCAGGCCATGCGCGGTTCCTTCACCTGGTCTAGGGTTTCATGGACCAGAACCACATCGCCGGCCAAACGGGCGGGCGCAGTGACCAATTGCTTGTAGTAGAACAACACATTGCCCGGATTCTGCGGATCGAAGTCTTTCAACTGGTCGCGATAAGTAAACTGCTGCTTGAAGTACACCGGGTTGAAGGTGCCGTCTGCCAGTGGTGTGGCCTGGACGTGGGTACGCCGCACGCTGCCGCCGCGATAGCGGGTGATATGATTCCACACCACCTCTAGCCCATTTTGGGGAATAGGAAAGGGCGTGGCGATTTCAAAGTCCGACAGGCCGTTGCCGCCAGATATAAGTGTCGACTTTACTGCGTTCCTAGCGATGGCCTGGTTTACGTTCTCGGGCAGGGCCGCGCTTCGATGGCTGGGGAACACCCGCATGTGGAAGCTGTCGGGGTAGCGCTTGAACAGGGCCAACTGACCCGGCGTCAGTTTGTCTTGGTACTGGGCGACATTTTGCGGAGTGATGGTGAACAGCGGTTTTTCGGCCGCGAAGGGGTCACTGAGCGCACCATTGGGCCCTGCGCTGCCCGCGTTCTCGGGCAGCCCGCCGGTCCATGGGGGAATGCTCCCGTCGGCGTTGCCGGCTTTTTCTGCACCGACGGGCGTCAGGCTGTTGCCCAGCTTCGCCGCTTCACTTGCTGGTACTGCAGCGTGGGTCAGCGTGGCTGTAGCAAGTAGGGTGAGTGTAGTGGCAAATAAGGTCAGAGTTTTCATTGTGTTGGCTCCACTCAAAAGGACACGCCAAAGCTCAGGGCGATGAAGTCGCGGTCGATGTTTACGTTGTAGGCGCCGCCGAAAAAGTCGGTATAGGACAGGCTTGCGGTGTAGGTATTCAGGTAATTGGCATCGATGCCCAGGCTCAATGCCTTGGAGCCTTCGTTGAAGCCAGGCTCGGGGCCGTAGCCTTTCACGTCATGGGACCAGGCAATATTCGGGTGCAATTCAACGCCCGGAATCACCCCGTTGTAGTCCCAGATAGCGCGCACGCGATAACCCCAAGAGGTGCTGGTGGCGAAACCATCGTTGTTGCAGTTGGAAGGCGTCTGTACATTGGTGGTGTTGGTGCATAGGCTGTTGTTGGGGTACAACTCTCCTTGACCGTAGGCGGTACTGCGGCCATAGCGCAGCCCCCCTTTGCCCTCCAGGCCGCCGATATGGGTGAGCCCCACTTCACCGATCAGGGTCAGGCGTTCGGCATTCATGACCTGGTCGAAGAAGTGCGTGGCGGTGACCTGTGCCTGCGTTACTTCCTTGCGTCGATAACCGGAGACGTCCTGGCCATTGGCCAATGGCGCCGCCCCGGATGACAGCACCGGCGTCAGGGCCGGTACGCCGATACCGGCGCTGATCAAGTCCACGGGGCTGATCTGCAGCGGCATGTTGGGCCGGTAGCTGATCTCGCCTGCCAGAGTGGTGCCAGTGGGGAGACTGGTACTGAAGCTCAGGCCGTACAGGCGGATGTCTTCCGGGTAATCGACATAATACTGCGAGGTGCCTAGGCGGTAGGCCTGTGCCAGGCTCTGG
The DNA here is from genome assembly GCF_044742865.1 of Pseudomonas sp. NPDC087814. Lineage (NCBI taxonomy): Bacteria > Pseudomonadati > Pseudomonadota > Gammaproteobacteria > Pseudomonadales > Pseudomonadaceae > Pseudomonas > Pseudomonas sp. NPDC087814. The sequence continues at coordinate 83,641 of NZ_JBIUVK010000003.1, forward strand.
CCAGTGGGGCTGGCGAGGAAACCGCCACAGGCACCTGCCGGTACCCCGACGTTGCCACACAGTTGCGGGGCAAAACCCAGGTCGGCGGCATGCGCACTGCTGATGGCGCTGACGTAGGGTTGGCGGCTGTGATAGTTGATGAAGTACCCGGCGAACTCACTGTTCAGTTCCGGTGCGAACCAGCGCAGTGCAGCGCCCCACTGGCCGCCGTCGCGAGCATCACGGTCGCGGCCGCGGGGAATCACGATGCCTTCGTTCGACAGCTGCACGCCAAACGGCGAAAGGGCCGCTCGTGCCGCCGGATTCTGGTCGAGTATCGGCCCCACCGGCAGCCCATTGCAGCCGTCGGCGATCACGTCGGTCTGCGAGAAGAAAGTGCCACAGTTATCGATCGCGGTTTTTTGCCATTCCAACTGGTAGAAACCCTCCGCCGATATGTTGTCGGTGAGATTCTGCGACAGGTAGAACATGTTGACCGGAATCAAGCCCTCCTTGATCTCCGAGCCGGGGCGGCGAAAAGAGGTCACGTCCACCGGATTGATGGTGTTGATGCCGCCCTGGATAAAAGTGCTTTCGCCCCAGCTCACCACCTGCTTGCCAAGACGCACGGTGCCGGGCAAGTCTCGGATCAGGTAGTTGTGGTAAATGAAGGCGTCGAGAATCTCGGCGCCGGAAGCTTTCGCACCTTCCTGTCGGCCGTGGTCATCGATGTCCTTGAAGCGCTGATGTTCATCCTTGAGTACGAAGTCATACCAGTACTTGCCGCGTACAAATACGCCACTGTCCCCGTATTTTAGTTCAAGGTCGTGGACGCCTTTGAATACCCTGCTGAAGGCGTCGCCTTTCTTGAAGTTGAGTCGGCCGTCGTCGGCACTATGGCTACTTAGCAGCTCCTGCTTCGGGTTCTCTAGGGACCAACTGGAGCCTACCGAGAGGCTGGAGTCGAACTGTCCCTGGATCTCGCCGATATCGAAGTTGATTGCCGATGCGGGCGCACTGGCCAATGCGGCCATGCCGAAAGCGAGCGGCAGGCGAGCCTGTTGCCATGGGGGTTGTTTACGAGTCATTGCGTTCACTACCTCTTGTTGTTTTTGTTGTGCGTTACGCGTCCCTGCATGGTTTTCGAGGCGCAGCAGGTCTCGCAGACCATGGCAAACGCCATAGCTGGTTCTCGGTGCTTAGTTGATGAAGCTCAATGGTCAGGTTGCGGGTGGCAGTGGTTGCCTCCTCAACTCAGCGGGCAGCGCTAAGCGCTGTTTAGCCGAGCCATTCAATTTGGAAGCTGTAGCGCCCGAGCAGGGGAACGAGTTGCTCACGATGGGCGCCGGCGCCAATGTGGGCGACCAGCCCGCGACGCGGGTCTTGCAACACGTTTACGCTGATATCCTGCGCGCCCGCGTTGGCTGCCTCCTGGCGTACGACGTTGGCGATTTCCAGTTGCTGCAGGGCCGGCTTGAAGATCTTGCCGACCGGTGTCACCGGCAGGGCGTCGAGGATCTCGATGCGCTTGGGCACGGCCGAGCGTTCGGAAATGGCCTGGCTGGCAAATGCCAGTAATGTTGACGCTGCGCACTTGTGCCCGGGCTTGAGCTGGACATACGCCACGGGCACCTCACCGGCGTGGGCGTCGGGACAACCGATGGCGGCAACCAGCGCGACGGCCGGATGCGCCTGCAACGCTTCTTCGATCTGTTTGGGGTCGATGTTATGGCCGCCGCGAATAATCAGCTCCTTCTTGCGCCCGGTGAGCCAAAAATAACCATCGGCATCCTGGCGTCCCAAGTCGCCGGTATTCAGCCAGCGATGGCCGTCAATATCGATCCATAGACCTTGATTGTGTTCGGATTGCAGGTAGCCAATAAATACGTTAGGGCCGTGAATACCTATCACCCCTACCTCGTCGATCATCGCATCGCGCAGGTAACTGCCGTGTTCATCCAGAATCACCGCACGCATTTCCTGATAAGGAAGACGCAGGCCAATGGAACCGATTTTGCGTTCGCCACCCGCAGGGTTGCATGACGAAACGCAGGCACCTTCAGTGAGGCCGTACCCTTCGAGAATAGGAACGCCGATTTGCGCTTCGAAGTCCTTGAACAGCTCTATCGGCATGGGTGCAGCACCACAAAGAGCGCTTTGGAGACTGCTAAGGTCGTGCTCCTTTATCGATTGTTGCAGCAGCGCGGAATATACGGTGGGCACACCAGAGAAAAAATTGATCTTGAAATGCTCGACCATCGCCCAGAAATTCTGTATGACCCCGGCCCCGCGGTACCCCTGAGGCGTGCCGATCACCACTTGGTCGCCCTTGGTCCACGGCATCAGGCCGGTGACCAATTGGCCGTTCACATGGAATAGCGGCAAGCCGCAGAAGATCACCAGGCCGGGTTCCCTAGGCTCCATGTTGCGAGCCATGGCCCACGCATTGAAAACCTCGGAGCCATGGCTGCGCACGGCAATCTTCGGCAACCCCGTGGTGCCGCCTGTGCAGAAGTAGGAAGACGGATCTTCGGCGCGAATATGCCTGGCGCTGTTCAGGTACTGATGACGCTGCTTCTTCATCAGGTCCCGCAGGTCGGCAATTGCCAGATGCCGGTAGCGTGCTTTTTCCCGTTTGGCCATCCAGCGCAATATCAACCCTTTAAACGTGCTGACATAGGGCGCCATGCTCACCCAGATCACGTGCTTGACGCTAGGTAACTGGTCCAGTTGAGTAGCGAGTTGTGGCCACAGATCGCTACCAGGCGTCGGGGCCAGGGTGACCACGACTTTGGCGTTGGCGGCCCGCAGCAGGTCGGCCATCTGAGGCGCCTCCAACAACGGATTGACCGCCATTACGATTCCTGTCGCCTCGCCGCCCCAGATGGTGAAATGGGTTTCCGGCAAATTCGGCAAAATAAACGCGATGACGTCGTCAGCGCCCAGGCCGAGTTCGTGGAACGCGTTAGCAGCGCGGGTGATGTCGATCAGCAGCTCGGAGTAGGTCCAATCGTGGGTCTTGCGAAAATTCTGCCCATCGAGAAAAAAGCGCAGGGCGGGCGCATTCGGGCGCTCTTTCGCACAATTTGCCAAGGCATCATAGGTGCTCACCGACAGCCCCTGACGACTGAGCGGGGTGCTTTCCAGCGTCTGAATATCGGCCAGGTTTGTGATCGCCATCAGGCTTGCTCCACCACAAGATTACGCTGGGTGCCAAGATCGATCTTGCCATCGGCGCTGCGAATACTGGCTTCGACAACATCGCCGGCTTTGAGGTACTGCGTGCGGCTCTCCTGTGTTTTCAGAAAGATCTTCCACTTCACCGCATCCGGCAGCAAGGCGCCGATTCGTTGCTTCGCGGGGGAAGGCACGGTGAGCGCGCAACCGGCTGGCGTGCCAGTGGCGATCAGGTCGCCGGAGTTGAAATCCTGTACACCGGACAGCTCGGTCAAGGTTTCTGCCGGGCCGTACACCAGGTTGGCGGTGCTATCGCTTTGTCGGACTTGCCCATTGACCGTCAGCCGCAGTTGCAGGTTCTTCAAGTAGTGGATGTCGGACGCTTCGAGCAGGCACAGGTAAGGGCCGACAGGGCCGAAGGTGCGATAGCTTTTACCCTTGTAGAACTGCATTTGCGGAATCTGGATATCGCGGGCTGAATAATCATTGACCACGACGATTCCAGCGATGAATTCGTGCAGGGTCTTGTCGGTGACAGTCACCTGGCCAGTGATGTTGCGTTTGAGCACCAGGCCCAACTCGATTTCATAATCGAGGAAGCGCACGTTACCGGGTTTGATCAGCTCACTGTCGGCGGCCACTATGCAACTGGTGGCTTTGGTGAAGATCATGTTGAAGTGCTTGGCGTCAGGGTCCATGCCCGACTCGATCATGTGCTGACGGTAGTTGGCGCCCTGGCAAACGAACTGTTGGTCACGGGTGACGGGCGAAAGCAACTTGACCGCAGTCAGGGGGAGATCACCGTCATTCATCCGGGCCAGCTCAGTGACGCTGGTGTTATTGATGAATTCGCCGGTGCTGGCATAGTCACCGGGAATCACCGTGATCCTGCCGGTGTTTATCACGCCCCATTGGGTACGATTCTGATATTCGAAGCGGACTACATGCACTGCCATGACAGGAGCTCCCGAGGAGTAGATCGGCTGATGCTGCGTGGCATCAGGTTGTTGTTGTACTGCATTTGCGAGCGTTGCCGACGGACTCAGCCGAACAGCCGCGCCAAGGTCACCAACTTGCGAAAGGTCAGGTCCGGGCTGTGTCTGAGGTTGTGGATCAAGGCTCGGATGGCGCGCACGCTGAGCTTCGGTTTGGTGAAGCTCCTGGGCATGCGCTCCCCCCACTGCGCCATGGCCTGAGCACTGACGCTATGCAGTTCGGTGGGCTGACCTTGGGTGAATAGATCGCCATCGCAATAGTGTTCATGTTTGTCGCCCCAAGGATCCTGCCAGTAGTCGAAGATCTGACTGCCGAGAATATGCCGACCTATGCCCCAGGCATGAACCCATCCACGCTCGCGCAAGACGCGCTGCCCCATGCCTACTGCATCCGCATCTACTACCTCAAAAGCACTGTGGCTGTAGGTGGGCATGAAGCCTTGCGCGAGGGCCAGGGTGTGGTGGTCTGCCGGGACGTCATCCAGGTCCAAGCGCATGAACGTCACGGCGGGTGAACCGTCAGGCAGTACTTGTACATCGCTAGGGATCAATCCGAAATGCTCGGTGTACCAAGCGCAGGTTGCCTGGTAGTCCGCCACTTCCAGAACCACATGCCCAAGCTTGAGGATCTCCGGGGCACTGGCTGGCGTACGTTGGGTGGCATTGATGCGCGGGATCTGCTCTGCCAGATTGAGGGGCAAAGGCGCGCGATGCTGCAACGGTTTGACCGCCGCTTGTCCGTAGATAGCCTCCACCACGAACCCCGACGGGTCGCGCAGGCGAACCCGCTCGCCACCACCCGGTTGGAATTGGTTTTCTACTGCTGACGCGCCCGGCAAACGCGCAAGCTTGAGAAGATCTTCGCGTGTAGCGACGGTGAGTGCGAAACCGACGAAGCGTGCCTCGTCTGCCTTCTCGATGCGGTAGCAATAGGCTGAACTGTCAGTGCCGCGCAGATACAGCGCATTTGTAGCACGATGGCAAACGGTGAGCCCGAAGTCGCGTAGAAACTGTTCCGCCTTGGCCAGGTCCGGACGCTGAAAAATCAGATATGCAAGCCGCTGGGCTTTCACCGTAGGGTGCGGGTGGCGAGCCGGCTGCGGCGTAGCCAGGGTCAAGATTTGGCATTTGCTCATTATTATTCTCCAACACTTTTTTCAGGCAAAAGCTGCCCGTCACCCCGAAAACCGGGGTTGGGCTATCAGTATTCAGTCGTGAATCAGTCGGAAGGCGGCAGCGGCGGCAACTCCACGGTGGCTAGCACACGAGCGTCTTCAATGCTCACTCCCAACGCCCGCAGTATCAGCTCGGCGGTATCGGTGCCGGCTTCACGCCAGGTCTTCAAGCCTTCCAATACCAAAAACATCGAGCCCAGTACGCTGCTGGCGATAAACGAAATCACCGTGACCATTTGTTCCTGGCGGAACTGGTAGCGGCCGAGACTCAACCCATGGATGAGGTCCGGTACGGCCTGGCTAGAGAACATCTCCCGCAGGGCTAGGTTGCTCAGCGCAAAGCGACTCATAAACGCGCCCCAGTGCGGTTCTTCGTGGGTGCGGCGGATAAACAGACGAATACCATTGGCCAAGCGCTGTGCGGGGTCTCCAAAGCTGTCGATGCTCTTTTTTACGCGCTGATGCATGTCCGCGCTGAGCTGACTGGCTACCTGTTCAAACAGTTTGTCCATCGTCTCGACGTTGTTGTAAATGGTGCCGCGGGCCACACCCGCTTCTTGGGCAAGGTCGCTGATGTTGACCTGGCTGACGCCTTTCTCGGCAAACAAGCGCAAAGCGGCCTGATGGATGCGTCGCTGCACCGGATTCATTGACTCCACAAATGTTCTCCACCGTTCGAATCTGACCTGATTGAACGCCACTGTTCAATTTTCGTCAATCAAGTATTTTCAGATTCAAGATTATTTTTTTGAGAGCTGTTCTGTAACACCATTTCTAGAGGGATTTTCGGTGTTATTTAATTTTGTTGAAGAGGCATTGGTGTCGAACGCAGTTGACTGATGTGAACACAGATGTTCAATATTGATCGCAGGTGTGTTTTTGTCGTGGGCTTCCACGGCCAGGTCGCGACTGTTCTCGCCAGGAATAACAACAATGACCCTCAAGCAAGGCCTTATTGACGTCCATCACCACATCGTTCCACCTGTATTCCGCGACGCAATTTACGAGCGGGGCATGGAGCGCCATGCGGGTGCACTCTTACCAAAATGGACGCCAGAGCAGTCGATTGATGTGATGGACATGAATGGCATTCAACGTGCCATTACCTCCATCTCCACGCCCGGCGTGCATTTGGGCGACGGTGTGGCGCAGGCACGGCAACTGGCGCGAGATTGCAACGAATACGCGGCGAAGATGCGTGATGATTTTCCGGGCCGTTTTGGCAACTTCGCGGTACTACCCATGCCGTTTACCGAAACTGCTTGTAGCGAAGCCATTTATGCCTTGGACGTGCTGAAGGCCGAGGGAATCGTGCTGTTTGGCAGCACCGATGGGGTATTTCTGGGCGACCCGCGTTTTGACGAACTGATGAACGAATTGGATCGTCGTGGCACAGTGGTGTTCGTTCACCCAAACCTGCACAAAAGCAGCGAACAGTTGGGCTTCAAGACTCCTGGCTTTTTGATCGAGTTTCTCTGCGACACCACTCGCGCTGCCGTCAATCTGATCCTGACCGGGACGATGGAGAAATACCCACGCATTCGCTGGATCCTTGCCCACGGCGGTGGTTTTCTTCCCTATGTGGCGTGGCGTGTTTCCCTGGCCAATGCGATGCCGCAATTCCAGCAGCTGGCGCCTCAAGGAATTCTCACTTACATCCGGCGTTTTTATTTCGACACAGCTCTCTCTCCCTCGCGCTATTCGATGGCAGCGCTCAAGGAGTTAGTTGACTCGGATCACATCCTTTTCGGCAGTGATTTTCCGTTCGCCCCGGCTCCCGCTACGAGCCTGCAATGTCAAACCCTAGAGCAAAATACTCTGTGGTCCAGCGATGAGCACTACGGGATCAATCGTGGCTACGCGCTACGTTTGTTTCCTCAATACCAGCAGCCGGGCGAGGTCGTGCAGCCAGCGCCAATCTATGAAGGCGAGTCTTTTTCCGGCCGCGTGAAGCGCAGCCTGACGAAGCCGCTTGGCGCACTAGCTGAACGTATGCGTAATCGTTGACACGACGCTCCTATTCAGTAACCCACTCTAATAACAAGATAAACACGGAGGTGTTATGAATCGCCGAGAATTTGTCGCCCGTACGAGCCTGCTGGCTGGGGCGACGGTGTTGGGCGCAGGCGTCGTCGGGGGCTCCTTGCCAAGGACTGCTGCGGCGCAGTCAGAAGTGCGAAGTGAGTCCGCTGCCACCAAGGAAGAGCTCAAGGCCGAATGCATTGATGTGCATCACAACATTCTGCCACCTGTATTTGTCGACGCCCTGCAGCGTCGAGGGCTGGGTGCTCTGACGGGCACGGCGCTTCCAAGCTGGTCTGTGCAACAGTCAGTGGCACTCATGGACGCACAAGGCATCCAGACAGCGATCACCTCATTACCAGCGCCTGGTGTTTGTTTTGGCGAGGGTCGGGCCGCAGCCGATCTGGCGCGTAGCTGCAATGAGTTTGCCGCCGATATGGCGGTCACATATCCAGGCCGCTTCGGCTCCTTCGCCATACTGCCGTTGCCAGCAACCGATCTTGCCTGCGCCGAGGCTATTTATGCCCTGGACACTTTGCAGGCTGATGGCGTGCTGTTGATGGGCAGCAGTAATGGTGTGTTTCTAGGTGACCCGCAATTCGAAGAGTTGATGAGCGAGTTAAATCAACGCCAGGCCACAGTTTTTTTACAGGCTAATCTGCACCCCAGCAGCGCGCAATTAGGGCTGGGTACACCACCATACGCATTGGAGATGGCCTGTGACATCACGCGCGCGGCGATCAATCTGATCTTCACTGGCACGATGGAGCGATACCCACGCATTCGGTGGATTCTGGCGGATGGTGGCGGTTTTCTACCTTATGCGGCATGGCGTATTTCCCTGGCCAACGCCTTGCCGGAATTCGCTGATGACGTTCCTCTCGGGGTGATGAGCTATTTGCGGCGCTTTTACTTCGATACAGCCGTGTCTACTTCACCTGCGTCCATGGCGGTGATCAAGGAACTAGTGGAGCCTGCTCAGGTGGTTTTCGGCAGTGGTTATCCGATCGCACCAGCCGCGTCAGTCGGTGCCGAAATCCAAACGCTACGCCAATCTCCTGTCTGGGGGGCAAAAGAACTCCGGGGTATCACCCGCGGTCATGCGTTGTCGCTATTTCCCCACTATGCGGAGAAAGGCGAGTGGCTGACTCTGGCGCCTGTGCATGAATCCGAATCGTCGCTGCAATGGTGGGGACGCACGTTGAAAAAACCCCTTGGCGCCTTGGCGCAACATTTGAAGGATCAGTGATATGTCGGGATTGCCCCTGTTTCAGCCATTGCTGTTGCCCAATGGAACACGCATCGTAAACCGCCTTGCAAAAGCCGCTATGGAGGAGAATTTGGCAGATGAAAATCACGCCCCTGGTCCTGAATTGCTTCGCTTGTATCAGACATGGGCAGACGGAGGGGCTGGGCTCATCATTACTGGTAATGTAATGCCCGACTGCCGTGCTCTGACCGGTCCGGCAGGGGTCATTCTGGAGAATGATCGTTATCTTGAGCAGTTTAAGAACTGGGCCGTCGTATGCCGTAGTCAAGGCGCCCAGGCTTGGTTACAGATCAATCATCCCGGCCGGCAACTGATGGCCAATCTCGGCCAGGAGGCGGTGGCACCCTCAGCCATTGCGGTGAACATTCCCGGTGTCGCCAAGCTGTTCGCTCAGCCTCGGTCACTGAGCGAGGTTGAAATTCATGGCTTGATTAATCGTTACGCACGAACAGCTGTTCTGGCCGAGCGCGCCGGTTTTACGGGCGTACAGATTCATGCTGCGCACGGTTATCTATTCAGCCAATTTCTTTCCCCACTGACCAATAAGCGGACTGACAAATGGGGCGGTAGCTTGGAAAACCGCGCGCGGATTCTCATTCGTACCATCGAGGCTGTTCGGGCGCATGTGGCACCGCAGTTCTGCGTGTCAGTGAAACTCAATTCCGCAGACTTTCAGCGTGGTGGTTTTGAGGAGGGGGACGCGATTGAGGTCGTTAAACGGCTCAATGAACTGCCCGTGGATTTGGTTGAGATTTCTGGCGGCAGCTATGAAAGTCCTGCTATGCAAGGCCACACACGCGACGGCCAAACACTCGCTCGAGAGGCGTACTTTTTTGAGTTCGCTGAGCGCATTGGTCGCGTGGCACGTATGCCTGTAATGGTCACAGGTGGGATCCGCCGTAGGGAAATTGCTGAAATAGTTATCAACAGCCCATCTGTGGCAATGGTAGGAATGGCCACCGCTTTGGCATTTGAACCCAATTTGCCAAGTCAATGGTTGACCGGGGACGGCGCCCAGATAAAGTCGGTACAGATATCTTGGAAGAATAAGGCCTTTGTTGCCGTTGCCATCACGGCGATCATCAAGAAGCAGCTCAGTTTGCTTAGTCTGGGCAAAGCCACCAAACCTGGCATCTCGCCGCTAATGACGCTGATTACCAGTCAGCTTAAAACCAAGCGCCAAGCTCGGCGCTATCGTAAATGGGTAGCTGAACAAGGCATTTAAAGTGGACCGGTTATTCGTTAGGTTGCGGCAACGGAAGGCTGGCGAGCTTTTTAGCCTTCACCGGGCTCGCACCCAAGCCTTTAAGCACCATCTCGGCGACTTTCTCATCATGTTGCTCAACCGTGCGGCCCTCAACCGCACTGCGCATGCCGGCTGTTGCACAGGCTATAACCAGGTCCAGCGCGATGCTTTCATCGATAAACGACAGATGCCCCTGCTCTGCGCCGGTGCGAAGGTCCGCCTGGACGTGCATGGCGAGCGTTGACCGCAGCCCCTTGTCAAAATGTACGATTCGCACCAGTGCGCTGGCCCAGTTCGGGTCGGCAATCGCGCGAAGGATAAATAGACGCACACCAATTGCAATGCGCTGGGCACCGTTCTCAACTCCTGCACTTAACCCGGAAATACTCTCAGAAAACTCGCTGGCCATAGCGATACCCACGGCCTCCACTACCTCCTCGCGGGTGCGAAAGTAGTTGTAGATGGTGCCGGTAGAGACCGCTGCCTCTTCCGCCAGCTCCAACAAACCCGTTTCAAATACATCCTTACGGGCGAACAGCCGCAGCGCGGCATCCAATAAGCCCTGACGCGTGCGCTGTTTTTTTTTGTGGCCGCGGGTCAGAGGTTCCAGAGTGTGAGTGGCCTGTTCTGTGTCGGTTTTTACGCTCATGGAAATGCCTGATGATGTAAGACGCGGCGGGATGAAAGACAAAGATAGTAATCAAATTACCGTCAATATCGCTGATCTATTCAATTATCCAGCAAGGCCATGCATGCATTTGCCAGCTCATTTGCATGATCGGCGCCACCGCTGTGCATCACAATGCGGTCAGGTCGAACGATCAGTAACGTATTTTTCGGCAGACATTTGAGCAGTTCACCACTCAGGTCTTCGACCCAATGGGTGCCTGGATTACCCCGTTGGCCTCGCTGGACGATCTGCAAATACCCACCACCATGGGCCTGCCATCGCTCCTGGGTTGCAGTTTCCAGCAGTTGGCGAGGGTCGTTACCAAACCCTATAAGGGTCATTTGATCACCCAGCACATCGTCACTCAAGACGATGCCATGAATAGGATCCCGCACCAGACATTGGTTCAGTAGGCCGCCAACAGGGAGGGACTTCGTTTTGCGTTGCGTGCTGAACAAGCCTTTCTTGAAGCGATTCTTTGGCTTGATGTCCAGCTCTTCAAACAGCCGGCGGGCGGGCGGGAACAGGGTCAGCGATTTCATTAGTCCGTGGATCAGCAAGGCAACGACGGCATTGCGCGGCATCACTGCGCGGCCCATCAGTTTGGCCAGGTCGATCATTTCTTTAGCGTGAGGGCGGCGTTCCTGGTCGTAGCTGCCGAGTATCCTGGGTGCGGCGCGGCCATCGAGTACCCAGGCCAGCTTCCAGCCTAAGTTGCATGCATCCCGAAGACCGGCAACCAGTCCCTGTCCGACGAAGGGTGGCGTAATGTGCGCCGCGTCGCCGATCAAAAATACCCGTCCCTTCTGAAAACTGTCGCAGCAACGTGCGTGGAAGCGATACACCGCCGTGCGCTCGATACTCAAGTCGGCAGCTTTTACCCACGGAGCCAGCAGTTGCGCAATGCGATGCGGCTGCTCCATTTCCTCTCGCGTTTCACCGGGATGCAGCATGAACTCCCAACGTTCCCGGCCACCGGGGGCCGGCATATGGGGGGTAGGCCGGCGGTGATCACACAGGAACTCAACATGGTCGATTGCCTGCCCCTGGCGTCCATTGGCATCCACGATCAACCAGTCTTCAGCATAGGTCTGGCCGGTGAAATCCTGGCCAATCAACGTACGCACCCGCGACCCTGCGCCGTCCGCGCCAATCAGGTATTTGGCATTGACGGTAAACGTCATGCCATCTTCGTCCAGCAGAAAAGCCTCCACGTGATCGCCATGTTGCTGAACATCCTGCAACTCGTAACCCGTGCAAGTGGTGATGCAAGGATATTGCAGTAACCGGCTGCGCAGGGCGTTCTCCAGATCGGGCTGGTAAAAAGTTACCAGTTTGGGGTGGCCGTCGATGCAGCCGCTGGTATTGGCGCGACTGAATTGGCCTACCAGTGGGCAGTGCATTTTGACTTCTGGGATCACCAGCTTATCGAATGCGTCCTCGGGCAGGCCGATCAACTGCAACATACGCAAGGCTTCGTTATCCAGGGCAATGGCACGTGGCATGCGCAGTATCTCGTGCTGCTTGTCGATCACCACGGCGTTTACGTGGTATCGACCGAGCAGGGCTGCCAATGCCGCGCCGACTGGGCCAAAGCCGACGATCAGTACGTCAACCGAAGGGGGCAGCGGGGTACTTTTATTATTGTTTTCCATGGGAGTTCCGGGTGGTTTCAGCGTCGAGGTGCGATCTGCCGCTTTGGCTCGTCGCTTTTTATGAGACATTATTCAATATTGCAAAATATATCAATATTGAAAATATTCCCATAAGTACCAGATCGCATGGATCGCACACAGCAGCAATGATCAGCGCCGTACCAAAGGAGTCATCATGAGCTTTCCTGTGTTTCCGACACGCGTATTGACGGATAAATGAAATTCGTAAGGCCGGTTTTGTGATTCAAACTGGATGGCATTGAATAAAGGCGGGATCGAGGCGCGAGCTAATAGCACTCTGGTGGGCAGGTTCATATCGCGTAAGGTTGAGGTATATGCGTTGCCGTATTTCCGCGCTCCCGCTCCTAAGAGGACCTGCTTAGGAGCGGGGGCGTGGTGTACGAATCGAAAGCGTTGCCGTACTCCCCATGCAGTGCTCGTTTGTTCATAACACTACGCAGCAGTGAGACGCTGCACTGCGATCGAGCGAAAGCTTGTATCAGAGCTTGGGGCCCCTGGACGATAACGCTGGCTAGATTTGCAGGCTGAACCCTACGACACCGGAACTGATGCGTTGAGCTGTCTTGTGCATCAACTCCAGCAACTTGGTGCGATCGCTGAGTTCGAAACGACCAGTCGAGGCCACTAGTGCGAGCGCAGCGCAGTTCTCTACCTCAACAGGCGAGCAAAGCTGTGGTGCAGAAAACCGATAGGCTATTTGGTTTTCTGAAGCAGCGATGCCCAAACATTAGCCTGTTGACTTGGGCAGTAACCGGCAGCTAGCGCGCATTCAGTTATCTTGGGCATGGGAGTGAATCGTCAGAGCGCCCGGTACTTTTGTACGCTCAAGCCCTCCACCGTCTAGCCACCATAGCGTCTGTTTATAAGCGCGCTGCAGCAAATCTTCTGTCTGGGCAAAATTGAATACCGAGACATCCACAGGGCACAAAGGTGGGACGATATGCAGGCTGGTGAGGGTACGGAAGTGTTCGATGTCGCTCACCAATTGGCGCATGCTCATCAGGTTGACGGTATGCAGCGCTAAAGCGACCAAGCCTCGCGGTGGTTGTGTTAGGGCGCAACTCACACCGGTAGGGATTACCACGACATTAGTGGCACCCAGGGCCACGGCAGTTGAAATGGGTGTATTGCTTGCTACACCGCCATCGACCAGAAATTGCTCGGCAATTTGTACGCACGGGAACACGAGCGGGATGGCCGCGCTTGCTAATAACGCCTGCTTAAGTTCCCCACTGGACAGAACTGTTTCGGCACCGCTGAGCAGATCAGTGGTGACGATGTGCAGGGGAAGTGCAGCGTCTTCAATGCGGTGAATGGGTAACGCTTGACCCAGTAGTCGATGCAAAGCCGCTGGTTGCAACAGGAAGCCACGCCGCTTGATCAATCCTCTACAGGTATCAAGCCAGGATAAAGGAAAGATGTCCTTTTTATTCAGACCACGCCAGAAACCGGCGAGTGCATCGACTCCTTCCGCATTGGGTCTTGCGGCAAAGTAGGCGCCATTGATTGCCCCTACCGAAGCTCCGACCACTACGTCAAAGCTTACATTCGCCTCCACCAAGGCTCGCAACATGCCCACCTGAACAGCCCCCAAGCTGCCACCGCCAGCAAATACGATTGCAGTTTTGGTATCCATGCTCGACGTCCCTCTGCAGTCTTGCGTCGATTGAGTGTAGCTGACGAGACACGCGTTACTTAGCGGGAGCACTAGCAAGCGCAAAATTTCAGGCGGTATTAAGGCAGAAGAAACTCACTGGAACGACGGGCAATGAGCGCTAAGTAGCTGCCTTTGTATCCTCTGGTGCGACAGAGCGTTGCTTTTCGACGGGCTTATTCTTTCCTTTGCTACGGGCATAGTGATCTCGACTGAATCGACACCAAACGGTTGTCGACAATCCGATGACATAGAGGAACTCATGATGTCCAACAGCACTCAACTGACGCCTTTTCGCATTGAGATCCCTCAGGCCGAACTGGATGATTTGCAGCGTCGTCTGAATAGCACCCGCTGGCCGGATCGTGAAACCGTTGGCGATCATTCCCAAGGCGCACAATTGGCCAAGGTGCAAGACCTGGTTGAGTACTGGCGTACCCAGTATGACTGGCGTCGATTCGAGGCACGCTTGAACAGCTATCCGCAGTTCAAAACTGAAATTGATGGCCTGGGCATTCACTTCCTTCACATCAAATCTCCTCACGAAAACGCTTTACCGTTGATCATGACCCACGGTTGGCCGGGTTCGATTGTCGAGTTCCTCAACAGCATCGATCCGTTGGTAAATCCAACGGCTCATGGTGGCGAAACGAAAGACGCTTTCCACGTGGTTCTGCCTTCTATTCCTGGTTATGGCTTTAGCGACAAACCGACCACTAAAGGTTGGAACCGCACCCGTATCGGTAATGCCTGGCACGAATTGATGCAGCGCCTTGGCTACACCCGTTATGTTGCGCAGGGTGGTGACTGGGGCAGTGTGGTGACCACTGAGATGGGACGCTTGAAACTGGAAGGCTTGGCGGCGATTCACGTGAATCTGCCTTTTGTTGTTCCGGCCGATCTGCCTGCAGAGCTGAGCGTAGAAGAGCAAGCAGCACTCGATCAGTGCGTACTGTTTGCTTCTGACGGCATCGCATATCACGACCTGCAAACCACTCGCCCAGAGACCATCGGCTTCTCGCTGGCGGACTCTCCTGTGGGTCAGGCTTCGTGGATCTATGAGAAGCTTGCGTCCTGGAGCGACAGTGATGGCACTGCCGAGAGCGTGTTCTCTTACGATCAGATTCTCGACAACATCATGCTGTACTGGGTGACAAACAGCGGTGCATCGTCGGCACGTATGTATGCCGAGCATCCAGGTCTTAACTTCGGTGCCATTCAGCTTGATCTGCCAGTGGCTGTCTCGGTGTTCCCAGGAGAGATCTACACGCCGCCGAAGGCATGGGCCGAGCGGGCGTACAGCAATTTGATCTACTGGAATAAAGCGGAAAAAGGCGGCCATTTTGCGGCCTTTGAACAGCCTAAGATTTTCGTCAATGAAGTGCGAGCGGCGTTCTCTACAGTTCGTTGATGGCGGCTGGAGTGCGCGCATCTCTGGGTACGCGTTTAACTGCGCTCAGCGTGTTTAGGCTTCAAACAGCCTGTCTACGTCGGGCCCTTTTTGTGTGCAAACGAGTCGCAAGAAGGGTTCACTCCGATTGATTTCTCAATTCCTAATGGCCAAGCAATGGTCGAATTAATGTGTGCGCGGACTCTTCCCGTTCAGTTCTGCGGCCAACGCTGCCTGAGCGCAAGGGCGAGCACCGATACGTTCTTGGTAAGCGGCCAAAGCAGGCCACCGTACCAGGTCAATCGAGAACCAGTTGAGCCATCTTAGTAACGTATAGAGGTAGGCATCTGCCACGGAAAATGCTTCGCCCAACAAATAGGGGTGCTGTGAAAGCGTTTGATTGAGTGAGTCCACACGACGGAACAGGCGGGTGAAGATTTGGTCGCGCACCTGCTGAGGGATATCTCGAAATAAGGGGCTCATTGCACAGTTGAGCTCGCACGACAGAAAACTCAGGTACTCACGCAGGCGTACTCGCTGCCAGCTATCTGGCGGAGGCGCCAAACCTGCCGCGGGTATGAGATCGGCAAGAAATTCTAGAATAGTTGAGCTTTCGGTAAGCACTTCTCCATTGTCGAGCATTAAGGCTGCGATGTACCCATGTGGGTTGATGCTCCAGTAATCCTCTCCTGCGGAAGTGGTTTTGGTGGCGTGGTCGACCTGGATTAGCTGAAAGGGAATGTTCAGCTCACGCAATACAATATGGGGTGCCATCGAACAGGCTTCAGGAGTGAAATAGAGCTTCATGGGAGGGGCTCGTCGTGCGGATTTGGAAAATAGAAGGATAGCTTGCTGAGGAAAATATAGCGTTTGGCGGTGCCTCGACAGATACGCCGTTCATCGGCAAAAGCGCACGATGACAGAGGCTCCCAAAAGGTGTCGTTTTTCTATATCTCCTTCACGCCATCAAGTCGTGACCAGGATTGTCGCTCCTGTGGCAACTGTGTAACAACTACAGCGTTATTTATGCGGTCTAGAGCGGAAGGCATAATTCGCTTAGATCATGCAGGAGGGTTGGAAATGTTAGTTTCAGCAATCAATACTGTCGAAGTGGATGCCGCGCCAGGACGAGTGGGAGAGGTGTTCACGAAGCTCCCTTGTATTGTGCGTGCACTCCTTGATAACACCGAGTGTGTAGGGTATGCGGTAACCGATAATCGGGCAGTGAGAAACGCCTGGATCGTCAGCGGCTACTGGGAATCAGAAAGCAAAATGCGCGCACATTTCGACCGCCCTGAGCTGGGTGGATTCATGGATATGTTAAACAGCGGTATGGCAAGCCGGGTCAAATTCAATAGTTTCGTTGTGACTCACGCGGATCAACAACCCAAGCACTGATAACGCCTTTCCCGTAGGTGGTGGGCGGACGCTTGAAAGCTTGAAAGATAGACAGGGAACTACGCCTGCTTTCGTTGTGGAAAAGTCTTGAGGGCAGTATGTCTGCGTGCTTAGATTTTTGGGTCGTCAATAGACTCCGCATACCGCGGTGGTAATCAGAAAGCTGTATCCATCGTGCATCCATTGGAACGAGACCAAGCTGACACCTTGCGAGACTTTGAAAGGGGCGCTTGGGTGTTTTGCTGCGCCGTAAAGAAAAGGGGTGCCTGCGACAAAGACCTGATTACTTAGAACTGGCACCCTCTGTTTATATCATTGTCTCTTTTGTGGCTACTAACAGTAGGCCCCTGCGTTATTTATCCGTCTCTCACGCTCCGGCAGTATTTGTCCATGGGCAGATTTATTACTTGGCTGCCAACGTTGGTTCATATCTTGGCTACCGCAAATTTTGCGTTCATGGGCCAGGCTGAGCCGGATCTATATTCAGTGTAGGTGCAGGATAGAGGCGGCGGCAATGTTGACGAGAGACCAGATTACCTCCGGTGCATACCTCGAAAATTTCGGTGAGATGCCAAAAGATTTGTTGTGGACGTTAGAGCAGATCGAGCAATCCATGCGCGAAACGTTGGCCAAACGCCATGAACGTGGCGACATCTGGGTCTTTGGTTACGGTTCGTTGTTATGGAATCCCTTGTTGAACTTTGCAGGACAAAAGCGCGCAACTTTACAAGGCTGGCACAGAAGCTTTTGCATGCGAATCATCGCTGGCCGGGCCACTGTCAGTACGCCGGGACGGATGCTGGCACTTGAACCAGGGGGCTCTACTCAGGGAGTCGCTTTCAAGTTGACCGAGCAGGTGGCACGAGAAGAGTTGATCTTGCTTTGGATTCGGGAGATGCCAACTGGCGCTTATCGACCGGTTTGGGCGCCGATCTCTATGGATGACGGGACACACGCTACGGCATTGGTATTCGTCGCTGAGCCTGACCATCCGCTGTATGAAAAGGATGCGAGTGTTGAATCCGTTACGCGGCACATTTCAGTAGCGTCTGGCCCTATGGGGAGTAACGCAGAGTATGTGCACAAGTTGACCAATGCGTTATGCGAAAGCGGATTTTTTGATGAATACATCGGCGCATTGTCAGCAGGAATAACGCCCTGAATTAAACCTGATGTTGTGTGTGTTGTGCTGTAAGTATCCGGTTTCGGGAAGGAGTCTCTCTGCGCCCGAAATTCATAAAAGTCAATTGCAAGACGTTTGGTAGTAGACCGGAGCTGGTATTCGATCGCTGCCTATCAAGACAGTAACTTAACTGAGTAGGAGAAAAGAAATGATCGCCCATCACAAACGACTTTCTGTTGCGTTGAGTGCGCTCTTAGTGGCCGGCACAGCCGGAATCGCCGTGAAGTATGGCGATCATTTTTCACCCATTGAGTCAGCTCATGCGGCAGAAGCAGCGGTCGCCCCTAAAACTGAAGTTGATGTTGCCACCGTGGTCTTTAAACAGATTAGCGAGTGGCAGAGTTATTCGGGTCGCCTTGAGGCGGTAGGTAAGGTCGATATCCGTCCATTGGTACCAGGAACTATCGTTGCCGTACATTTCAAAGACGGAGCAATGGTCAACAAAGGAGATCGCCTGTTCACTATTGATCAGCGTCCTTATCTGGCCGAAGTTGATCGTGCTGCCGGTCAATTAGCCGCTGCTGAGTCCCGCGCCGTCTATACGGCGACCGATGCCGCTCGCGCTGGGCGATTGATCGAATCCAATGCCATTTCCAAGCGCGATCTGGACGAGAAACAAAATGCTTCGCGCGAAGCGATCGCTAACGTGAAAGTGGCGAAGGCAGCACTCGACGCGGCCAAGGTCAATCTTTCCTACACTGAAATCAGCGCCCCCATCGCCGGACGTGTATCGCGTGCGGAACTGACCGTTGGCAACGTAGTGTCGGCAGGCCCGGCGGCACCGGTGCTGACCAGCCTGGTTTCGGTAACACCTATCTACGCATCCTTCGATGTCGATGAGCAAACCTACCTGCGCTACCTGAATCAGGCGTCAGGCAAACCTGCTCCCGTTTCCCTCGGTCTTGCTGACGAAACCGGTTACTCGCGCAACGGTGTGGTCGACTCCATCGACAACCAACTCGACACCCAATCGGGAACCATCCGTGTGCGGGCACGTATCGATAACGCAAATGGTGCACTGATGCCGGGTCTGTACGCACGTATCAAGGTGGGCGGCGGTAAGCCAACGGACGCCGTATTGGTTGATGACTCGGCCATCGGCACCGATCAGGCGAAGAAATTTGTCCTGTTGGTCGGCCAGGGCGATGTCGTCGAGTACCGCGAGGTCACCCTGGGCAACCTGCACGATGGACTGCGCATCATCACTTCGGGTCTGAAGGCCGGTGATCGGGTGGTGGTCAGCGGTGTGCAACGCGTACGTCCCAACGACACCGTGCACGCCAACGCCGTGGAAATGGCAAACATCGGTCGTGCTGCGAAGCCTTCGGCTTAACGAGAGAACATCATCATGAATATCTCTAAATTCTTTATTGACCGGCCGATCTTCGCCGGCGTGCTGTCGGTGGTGGTGGTCTTGGCGGGGTTGATTGCCCTCACCAAGCTGCCGACCGCCGAATACCCTGAAGTGGTACCTCCCTCGGTGGTGGTGCGCGCCGAGTACCCGGGCGCCAACCCGAAAGTAATCGCCGAAACCGTTGCTTCGCCGATTGAAGAACAGATCAACGGCGTGGAAAACATGCTCTACATGCAGTCGCTGGCCAACAGCGACGGCAAGTTGACGACCACCGTCACCTTCAAGCTCGGTACTGATCCGGACAAGGCTCAGCAGTTTGTGCAGAACCGCGTGGCGCAGGCTTTGCCGCGTCTGCCTGAAGACGTGCAGCGCCTGGGCGTGACCACGATCAAGTCCTCACCCACCCTGACCATGGGCGTGAGCATCACCTCGCCGAACCAGCGTTACGACCTGACCTACCTGCGCAACTATGCGTTGATCAACGTCAAGGATCGCCTGGCGCGGATTCCTGGTGTGGGTGAAGTGGTGATGTGGGGCGCCGGCGACTACTCAATGCGCATCTGGCTCGACCCGCAAAAGGTCTCCCGCCTGAACATGACCGCTCTCGATGTGGTGAAGGCCATTCGTGAGCAGAACGTGCAGGTGGCGGCCGGTATCGTTGGCGGTGCGCCAATGCTCACCGACGTACCGATGCAGTTGAGCGTCAACGCCCAAGGCCGTTTGAAAACCGAGCAGGAATTTCGCGACATCATCCTGAAATCTTCCGGTGGCGCGATCACGCGGCTGTCGGATGTCGCTCGTGTGGAAATGGCCGCGTCCGAGTACACCTTGCGTGCACTGCTCGACAACAAGCCTGCCGTACAGATGATTATCTTCCAGCAACCGGGTGCAAACTCGTTGCAGATTTCCGATGACGTACGCACCGTCATGGAAGAGATCAAGCAGGACATGCCGGATGGTGTCGATTACGGCATCAAGTACGACCCCACCCAGTTTGTGCGTGACAGTATTCATGCTGTGATCCAGACCCTGCTGGAGGCGATTGCCCTGGTAGTACTGGTGGTCATCGTGTTCCTGCAGACCTGGCGCGCCTCGCTGATTCCGTTGCTGGCGGTGCCGGTATCGATCATCGGTACTTTTGCATTGCTGCTGGGCTTTGGTTACACCATCAATGCCCTGTCGCTGTTCGGCATGGTGCTGGCAATCGGTATTGTGGTCGACGACGCCATCGTCGTGGTGGAAAACGTCGAACGAAACATCGCTGACGGTCTGTCGCCGCGTGATGCGACCTACAAGGCCATGCAGGAAGTAAGCGGGCCGATCATCGCCATCGCGCTGACCCTGGTGGCGGTGTTCGTGCCGCTGGCTTTCATGTCCGGCCTGACCGGTCAGTTCTATCAACAGTTCGCGATGACCATTGCGATCTCTACCGTGATCTCGGCGTTCAACTCCCTGACCCTGTCGCCAGCGTTGTCCGCCATCCTGCTCAAAGGGCATGACGAGCCGAAAGACCGTCTGACCCGGATCATGGACAAGCTATTCGGTCGTTTCTTCAACGTCTTCAACCGCGTTTTCAACCGGGGTTCGGAAAACTATGGCAACGGTGTACGCCGTGTCGTTAACCGCAAGCTGGTGATGCTGGTGATCTACGGCATTCTGCTCGGTGGCGCGGTGTGGATGGGCAAAATCGTGCCGGGTGGTTTTGTGCCAGCACAAGACAAGGACTACGTGGTTGCTATCGCACAATTGCCTAGCGGCGCGACGTTGGATCGCACCGAGAACGTCGTGCGTGACATGGGTGATATCGCCTTGGCCATTCCAGGCGTGAAGAACCTGCCGCAGTTTCCGGGGTTGTCGGTCAGCCTGACCAACTCGCCAAGCAGTGCCCTGGTATTCCCTGTACTTGAGCCGTCGAAGTATCGCTCCAAAGAAGAGTCCGCCTCGGCCATCGTTGCGCAGTTGAATGCCAGATATGCCGGGATCAAGGACGCGGCCATCGCCGTATTCCCCCCACCGCCAGTGGCGGGCCTGGGGACGGTCGGTGGTTTCAAACTGATGATCGAAGACCGTGGCGCACTGGGCTTGGAGGCGCTGAACAAGGCGACTCAGGATTTCTTGGCTGCGGCTGCGAAGGCGCCGGAACTGGGCCCGGCATTCTCGATGTTCCAGATCAACATGCCTCAACTCAACGTTGACCTGGATCGGGTTAAGGCCAAGCAGTTGGGTGTGTCGGTCACTGATGTATTTGACACCCTGCAGATCTACCTGGGTTCGATGTACGTCAATGACTTCAACGCGTTCGGTCGTGTGTATCAAGTGCGGGCTCAGGCGGATGCGCCGTTCCGTGCTACCGCTGAAAACATTGGCTTGCTGAAAACCCGCAACGACAAAGGTGAGATGGTGCCGCTGTCGTCGCTGATCAAAGTGACCACTACCTATGGCCCGGAAATGGTCGTGCGCTACAACGGCTACACCGCTGCCGACATCAACGGGGGCCCGGCTCCCGGCTATTCGTCTGGCCAGGCTCAGGCGGCGGTCGATCGTATCGCCAAGGAAGTATTTCCACGCGGGATCAAGTACGAGTGGACTGACCTGACCTATCAACAGGTACTCGCTGGCAACGCGGCAATGTGGGTGTTCCCGATCAGCGTGTTGTTGGTGTTCCTGGTGTTGGCTGCCTTGTATGAAAGTCTGACCTTGCCATTGGCGATCATCCTGATCGTACCAATGAGTATTCTGTCGGCACTGGTGGGTGTGTGGCTGACCAATGGTGACAACAACATCTTCACCCAGATTGGTTTGATGGTGTTGGTGGGGCTGTCGGCGAAGAACGCCATTCTGATTGTCGAGTTCGCCCGTGAACTGGAAATGCAGGGCCGTTCCATTGTGCAGGCCGCGATCGAGGCCAGCCGCCTGCGTCTGCGTCCGATCCTGATGACGTCCATCGCCTTCATCATGGGGGTAGTGCCGTTGGTGTTCTCCACCGGCGCGGGTTCTGAAATGCGTCAGGCCATGGGTATCGCAGTGTTCTTCGGCATGCTGGGCGTGACTCTGTTCGGTTTGATGTTGACGCCGGTGTTCTACGTGTTGCTGCGCAAACTGTCGGGTGTGGAACACCTGGTGGATAAGCACGGTAAACACCCACACCTCGGTGCTGACCTCAACGACGACTTTAATATCAGTCCGGAACACACGCCCCACTCAAGTAGTGGCCATCACACTCAAGCATCAGCCCGCGTGCCTGAAGCCGCGTACCTGAAGTAAGGAGAACGACATGAAAGTGTTTGCAATGAATCGGATGCTTTTAGGATCGGTCTGGCTGGCGACGATGCTGGTGACGGCCGGCTGCTCCCTGGCGCCGACTTACGAGAAACCTGATGTTTCTGCACCACAGGCTTTCAAAGAGGAAAAGGTTTCGGCACCGCTGTCTTCTGCCGAAGCCGGCAACTGGAAAACCGCCGAGCCGTCGGAGGACTTCACCAGGGGCGAGTGGTGGCGGGTGTTCAATGACACCACTCTGAATCACCTCGAAAGTCAGGCGCAGGATGCCAACCAGAATTTGGTTGCAGCGGCCGCACGGTTGAATGAGGCGAGGGCGCTGAATCAGTCGGCTCGCTCGGCTCTGTTCCCAACCGTAGACGCGGGTTTCGGCCCGACCCGTCAGCGTGTGTCACCGGCGTCGCAGTTCCAGTCGGACAGCGGGCAGGGGGCAAGTCAAACCCTGTGGCGTGCCCAGACCGGTATCTCTTACGAGGTCGACATGTTTGGTCGCGTCGCCAACACGGTTGATGCGGCGGACGCGGAAACCCAGCGTAGCGAAGCCTTGTTCCATTCGGTGTTGTTGGCCTTGCAGGCGGATGTAGCACAGAACTATTTCGCGTTGCGTGAACTGGACGCGGAAATCGAGGTGTACAACCATGCCATCGAACTGCGTGAACAAGCCCTGAAACTGGTGCAGCAGCAATATGCGCTGGGCGATATCAGTGAGCTGGATGTTGCGCGTGCCGAGTCTGAGTTAGCGACAGCCCGGTCGGATGCAATGACGGTGCAGCGTCTGCGTGCGACGTCGGAGCACAGCCTCGCGGTGTTGCTGGGCAAAACACCGGCAGAGTTTTCGATGGCCGCCAATCCTTTACAGCCGGTGAATCTGCGTATCCCGGCGGGTTTGCCATCTTCACTGCTGGAGCGTCGTCCGGACATCGCCGCAGCCGAACGCTCGATGGCTGCGGCGAACGCACGGATCGGCGTGGCTAAAGCGGCGTTCTTCCCGTCATTGACGCTGACCGGCACTGCCGGTTTTGAGTCCGGTTCGCTGAGCAACTTGTTCAAATGGAGCAGCCGTACTTTCCTGCTTGGCCCGTTGGTGGGTACAGCGCTTGACTTGCCGATCTTCGACGGCGGCCTGCGCAAGGGAAACCTGGCCAAGGCCCGGGCCGAGTACGAAGAAGATGTCGCCAACTATCGGCAACAGGTGCTGGTGGCGTTCCGTGAAGTAGAGGACAACCTCTCTGACCTGCGAGTGCTGGAAGACCAGACCCGGACGCAGTCGCAAGCTGTGGAGGCGTCAGGCCGGGCGGCGAAAGTCGCTCGGGCGCAGTACACCGAAGGAGATGTCATCTATCTCTCTGTGATCGACGCGGAGCGGACGGCGCTGCAATCACGCAGGGCGGCGGTGCAGTTGCAGGGCGCTCAAGCGGCGGCCACCGTGAACCTGATTCGCGCATTGGGTGGTGGCTGGGGTAATGCCAAACCGGCCACGTCTCAAGCGATCACGCAGCGGTAAAGCTCGCTGACTATCACCGATGGAAAAACAGAGAAGCATGCCATCGAGCATGCTTTTTTGTTTTTGTGATGACGCATCGGTGCATCCGTCACGCAGGCCCGGAATCGGGGGTGTCGCATTGTCTCTTTGCAAGCGACGAAGCGTCTCACGCAGGTGCGTTTAAGGACTTCCTTGCTTACAGGACAATAGCTCCCAAGCACAGGCGATGCCTGGGTTTCCAAGTGGCAAACCCCTCGACGGTGATGCCGATTTTCAAAGACGGTGCATTCAGCTGCGCACATTCCACTTACGGTGAAATCATGAAATCAACAGACCGAGTTGCCAGGGAGAAAGACAAGCTGCTTATTCTTGCAGCGATTTGTCTTTCCGCTTTGGTACTTCCACTGAGTTTTACCGGAGGGGCAGTTGCCACGCCCGCGATTGGGCGGGATCTGGGTGGAAGTCCAGTGGCGCTTACCTGGATCACCAATGCCTTCATGCTGTCTTTCGGCAGTTTACTAATGGCTGCAGGTGCTTTGGCTGACGTATATGGGCGCAAGCGCCTGTTCACCATCGGCATGATGCTGTTTACCGCTGCGTCGTTGGCCCAAAGCATGGCACCTTCGGTGTTCTGGCTTGATATCCTGCGTGCCATTCAAGGGGTTGCCGGTGCGGCTGCACTGGCGAGTGGCTCCGCTGCGCTTGCACAAGAGTTTGAAGGTCATGCTCGCACCCGTGCGTACAGCATGCTGGGCACGACCTTCGGTATCGGTCTGGCATTCGGCCCATTGGTGGCCGGCGTGTTGATCGAAGCCTTTAGCTGGCGTGCGATTTTCCTGTTCACGGCTTTGATCGGTGTGATTGCCATGGTCTTTGGCCTGCCGCGCATGCGTGAGACACGTGACCCCGGCGCAACAGGTCTTGACTGGCCCGGCACCGTTACCTTCAGTTCGGTGCTGGCGTTGTTTACATTTGGCGTGATCCAAGCGCCTGACAGCGGTTGGGGTAGCCCTTTAGTGGTTGGCCTGTTGGGTGCATCGGCGGTATTGCTGGTGGTTTTCGTGATGATTGAAATGCGCGTCAAGCGCCCGATGCTGGATCTGACGCTGTTCCGCTTCCCGCGTTTTGTCGGCGTGCAAATGCTGCCGATCGGCACCTGCTACTGCTACATCGTGTTGGTCGTGATGCTGCCGTTGCGATTCATTGGTGTTGAAGGCCTGAGCGAAATCGACGCCGGTTTGCTGCTGCTGGCACTGTCTGCACCAATGTTGGTAGTACCGATGCTGGCCGCCTCGATGACGCGGTTTATCTCCGCCGGCGTTCTTTCGGGCGTGGGGTTCCTGATCGCTGCCGTGGGGCTGCACTGGTTGAGCCTGTATAACATTGGCGAGCCGAAGTTTGGTCTGGTTGGCCCCATGCTGTTGATCGGTATCGGGGCAGGTCTGCCTTGGGGCTTGATGGACGGCCTGTCGGTCAGCGTCGTACCAAAAGAGCGCGCGGGTATGGCGGCTGGCATTTTCAACACGGTGCGTGTCGCGGGTGAGGGCATCGCCCTGGCAAGCGTGGCTGCGATGCTGGCTTCGTTGCTGCATACCAACCTTTCAGAAGCGGTACAGGTGGTTGCAGGGAGCGCTGATGCATCGCTTATTGCAGAAGCCGCGCATCGCGTTACCACCGGTGATATGGCCCATGCCATCAACACCGTTCCAGGTCTGGCCAATGAGCGTCTGGTACAAGGGTATGCCTCTGCATTTCAGTACCTGCTGCATATCCTGACCATCATCACATTGGCTTCTGCGGCTGTGGTTCTTGGATTGTTGAGCAAGAATCGTGCGGTTGCAGGTGGCGCTGCCAGCGAAGCTGCCTAGGCATCAAAACAGTTGCCCGCCTTGAAGCGGCAATAACCCGATGTGCTCAGACCCCGAAGCAGAAGATCCCTTTCTGCTTCAGGGCTTTTTGCGTTTGGCGAGCCTGGATCAAGAGCAGGATGCGACAAGTCATCACGCTAACGCAGACGATCCGCCAGGTAGTTGAGCACCGCTCGGGTTTTTGCCGGCATACGACTGCCCAAGGGTATGAGGGCATGGACAGGAGGGCCCGGTGAGTCAACAGCAGTGAGTACGCGGACAAGCTTGCCGCAATCGACATAGGGTTGAGCAACCTTGTCATAAATTTGGGCAATGCCGAGCCCAATAACCGTGGAGTCAATAACGGCCTGCCCATCTGAAACAATCAAAACCGGCGTCGGCGAAAACTCTCGAACATGGCCATTATCGGTAATCGACCAGGGACGCAGCCGACCAGTAAACCCCCGAAAAATAACCGCCTCGTGGTTGACCAGATCGGCCGCTGACTCAATCGGCGGATGACGGGCCAGGTAGTCGGGAGAGGCGTACAGACTGAGTGTGATATTGCAGAGCTTGCGCACAGTCATTTCACTGTCCTGCGGCAACTCCCCCGCACGAACTACAATATCCCAGCCTTCACCCACTGCGTCCGACATGCGATCGGTCATGGACAACTCCAGCGTCACCTGTGGGTAGCGCTGACGAAGTTCGGAGATGGTTGGAAGAAACAACTGGCGAAACCCAGACGGGATGTCCAGGCGAACGCGGCCCATTGGCTCATCTTTTCTTGCGGCTAACTCGCGAGCCGCATCCCGAAGGCCATCCAGCGCCGCGATGGCCGCGTTCAGATAAGTTTCGCCATCTTCAGTTAGACGTACGGCACGGGTGGTACGCTGGAAGAGCTTGGTACCCAGCCTGATCTCCAGTCGTTGAACCGCCTTGCCTACGTTGGATTTGCTCGTTGAAAGATTTTCAGCAGCTCGGGTAAAGCTACCGGTCTGTGCGACGCCGACGAAGGCGGCTATGTCCGGAAAGGAGGTGTCGGCTCGTTCCATTACAGTCTCTCTATAATCTGTCTATTCATGTCGATACGTACACAACTATCGCTTGACTTACTATGGCTCATTTTTCAAAAGGCGGTTTGAGATTTTTTATCTCGATAGTGCGGTACCATCTCACAATGGCGGTGCTAAAGACGTTCGGTAAAAAAAGCTAGTGCGCTTGCTATATCTTAAAGTTTTTTCTTTGTGAAAAGTTTTAGGGTTTTATCTAATATTAATTGAAAGCATCATTGCTTACGATTTTTTGATACCGTAATTTTTATTAGAATAGTTTCAGACGAAATGCTTCGGGATCGGTTGCAGGTTCGGTCTCGTAGACGGCCCTCGGTTGCGCTATTTTGGTTTTCAGGTCCGCAAGCGCGCGGGACTTTTTTGAATGAGTAATAGTTTTGTTGAGTTGACTTTCTTTGTCTGGAGTGGGGCGCTATTTTTAATAGAAGCCCAAAGCCGTACCTAAGCTTTGCGCTGACAGAGGTCTCTGCGTGCTTGTGTTATTCGGCGTATCGAGCTCAAAGGCAGTGGGCCTATTTCGCGTGATTACCTGAGAATCGAGTTTCAGCACCGACTATATAGGTTATTTAAATCTGAATAAGCGCTTTTTTGGACACAGACTGTCTCCCATATGGATTCAATGATTGGTTTCAGACGTTCTGTGATCGACGCTTGGAAAGCTCACGTCCGTATTCATTTTTTCACGTTCTCCCATCATATAAGAAGACCCGCCGGTACAAGGCAGCGACGATCACCCGACGCTTTA
Source organism: Pseudomonas sp. NPDC087814 (assembly GCF_044742865.1). Taxonomy (NCBI): domain Bacteria; kingdom Pseudomonadati; phylum Pseudomonadota; class Gammaproteobacteria; order Pseudomonadales; family Pseudomonadaceae; genus Pseudomonas; species Pseudomonas sp. NPDC087814. The sequence continues at coordinate 111,257 of NZ_JBIUVK010000003.1, forward strand.
TCAAACGGTGGGCTGATTGTAGCTGTGCAAGCTACAGAGCGTATCGTTGCCGGCTGTTTATCATCCTCAGAGGGAAGCTCAGACTTTGTTCACCAGCCCGGATTCAGGGCGCGGAAAAACAACTGACTCCCCGAGGAATGCAATCATGACTAAGTTGTACATCGCCGATCAAACCTGCTCCCAAGCCGTTCAGATCATCGCCAACGAAATTGGTCTGAATCCTGAACTGGTTCACTTCAACGTTTTCGACCAAACCACTTCCAATGGTGAATCTTTCGCCGAGGCCAACCCACTCCTGTACGTTCCGGTTCTGGCCCTGGAAAATGATTCGCAGGACAAAATCACCGAAACGATCGTTATTACTTCCTACCTGGCTGACCAGCATCCTGAATTCGGTCTGATCCCAACGCGTGGCACCCTGGAACGCGTCAAGGTCGACCAATTGCTGACCTTCATCGCCACCGAGATTGCACAGAAGCATATCCCTCTGATGCGCAAACTAATGACCGATTTCGGCACGGAGTGGACTCGTGCAAAACTGGTCGCCGCATACACCACCTTGGACACCCGTCTGGCTGACGGACGTGCGTACCTGCTAGGCGATAATTTCTCGGTTGTTGACGCCTATGTTTGGGCCACCCTGTGGCACGAACGCTCGGGCACCGAGATCGGCCATCTGGAAAACCTGAACGCCTGGAAAGCGCGTGTAGACGCTCGTCCATCCGTTCAAAAGGCGCTGAAGGATGAAGCTGAAATCGTGGCTATCCATAAGGCACGAGCAACTGCCTGATCGCTGACACGCAAGTAGGCGATGGGTCGTGGTGATAACCACGGCCCATTTTTTTGATCGTATTTATGTTCTAAGCAAAGGCAGTCCCGCGGTTGCTGTCATGCCGCAGAGGAGAGGAGGCCGTGGCAGTGTCAGCTACAAATTGTCTCTCAGTTGCAGTGTGTCAAAAGGACGATTTCACCACCTGTTTCGATGATGGCCTTCATCTGCACTACCACCTGACCTTAAACGGCACACTCGAAATGTTGAGTGGCGATGGTTGCCGCAGCTTCCTTACGTTGATAACACTGACAATAACTTTGTATTCCTCGCTGGCGTTAAACCATGAACTGCCCTCGCTATCGATGCCTCCTGCCTACAAAGAAGAAAGAACTGAGCCAGCACTCTGCAGATTCAGCTCAGGCGCTCTTGCTCTAAAGCACTCATCATATTTTCCAGAACTGGCCTCTCAGGTTAAGGCCGCCAGGAAAAAGATTATCGAACGGCGATCGAGGAGGGGGGGGATGTTTGAGTCGTGTTATTAGCCCTGGAGATATCGTCGTATTGTTTGTTTTGGTATTTTTGCAAATCGCCAAAAATAAAATAAGTTGTTTTGATTTTTTATATTGACGGGATTTATGGTGCGCGGCGCAAGATGCGAGTAGGATTCTGCTTGGATCAACATCCCGATGTGCTTCTGTCAATTTTACTCTTGGTAGAGGCTTCATTCATCGTCCTTTGGTTTTTGCCGCCTATTCATAGACGGCTTTTTTTTGCCCTGAGTAAATATCATCAGTCCTGATATCGAAAACAAGTAAGCTTCAAGTAAATTGTCGCTTTTGCTACGACTAAGCGTCTCATTTTTCACGGTTTATCCATTTCATTATCCACCGCACAATTATTTTAGGTTGCGATGAATCTGGCGTGAAAGCTGATGACTGACCGACGCAGTTCGGTGGGGTAGTTGCTAGTACAAAAAAGGCAGTTGCTTTCAAGCCGCAAGCATCATCGTAATCATCTCCGTGCCAGAAAAAACAATAAACTGAATAGTAGAGGGAAAGAGGACTATGGCGATCAGTGAGAAAATTTTTCATAACGTCGACCTCAACCTGATGGTGACGTTTTTAGTGCTATATCGTGAGCGAAGTGTCTCGCGCGCCGCAGTTCTAATGAAGGTAGGGCAACCTGCCGTGAGTGGTTCTCTCGCTCGATTGAGATCGCACTTTGACGATCCATTATTTCTTCGGACAGGTAGAGGAGTGCGCCCAACAGGAAAAGCGGTAGAGATCGCAGAAAATTTGATGCCTGCGTTTAGCTGTATTGAAGCTGTAATAACGGGGCGTCATCCGCCTCTTCCAGATGAAGAGACGAGTTCACAGTCATCATGGAGTGATGATTTTTTGTAGTTCCTCAGCCTCCAACCGCAGGGGGATTTGGACGGTTACCAAGGCAGTTCGTTGCCGTGGCGGTCAGTGAAGCGCAGACCGGGCACACCGGCATTACGGGCCACGACGTCCACAACCAGAGGAATGCTTTCGGAGATGTCCAGCAAGGCATTGTCCGTGCCCATAGGGAGCTACGACATGCAGTCGATCTTATAGGCGCATTCGCCCGGATCGGGTAATCAGAAGCAGTTTGATCAAGTATGGCGCCGTACTCCGACATCTGGCGCACTCAACCAATAATAAAAACACGTGAGATCAACATCCAGATCTCGGCTCTTAGCATAGCTATAGAAAGCCTGGATCGCTCGCAGATGCGCTGCAGCCGTATTGTAAGCGCGGTGCCTGAGTTTGAGTTGGACGTAGATGAACGGAACGAGTTTGGGCAACGGAGCCGCATTACCAGCTTGCACGAGCATCGGTACACGCTGACCAGAAGAGAAACGGCACTGAATCAGCTTCATCGGCAGCCACCTCATTGAATAACTTGCCATGAACATGAAGGACATGGCCCGTTGAGAGAATGGACACCAGAAGTGGGTTTGTCGAATCAGCGCCTTAGGTAGCTCATGAACATCTATGACATGACCTGTCGTTTAACATAATATACATTATGCGTAATCATATGATCCGTTATCAGGGTCAGTGCCAGCCAGATTTCAACCAGTGCACCACGCTCCTCATCGACCAAACCCAGCCTGTCTCGATTTGGTCAATGAGCCTGGATCACACCTGAGCGAAACCGCCATCCACGAACATCTCGCTGCCCGTCATGAAGCTGCTCTCATCCGATGCCAGGAACAATGCCGCATTCGCCACTTCATCTGGCTGCCCCATACGACCTAGCGGTACACGCGTAACCATCGAATCGACAATCGCATCCTTCTGGCCGGTACCTGATAGCGCTCTGTCCAAACCTGGTGTCGTTGTCGGCCCAGGTGAAAGCACGTTCACGCGAATACCTGTGCCTTGCAGATCCAGCGCCCAGCTTCTTGCGAAGTTTCGCAGTGCGCCTTTCGACGCGCTGTAGACGCTGAACGCTGCGGTGCCCATCGAGGCCGTCGTCGAACCTGTCAGCACAATCGAGCCACCGGCGCTCATCAATGGCAACGCGTTCTGTACGGTGAACAACGTGCCTTTCACGTTCACGCCAAAGGTGCGATCAAACGATTCCTCCGTGATCGCACCAATGGGCTCCAGATCCCCAAGGCCCGCATTGGCGAACAACACATCTACACGACCTTTGTCAGCCTTGATCTGCGCGAATACCCGCTCAAGATCACGCAGGTTTGAAATGTCGCCCTGGATCGCGATCGCGTCATGCCCGATCAGGACCAAGGCTTTGTCCAGTTCATCCTGGCGGCGTCCCACGATAACGACCTGTGCACCTTCGGCCGCAAAGCGTATGGCGCTGGCCAAGCCGATCCCGCTGTTGCCACCGGTGACGACGGCGATTTTCCCGTTGAGCCTGTTCATGAGTGTTTCCCTCAAATGTTGAGGCCCAAGCGTAGATCTGCGCTATTGTTTTGAATAGTATGCACCTTTTGGTAAGTACCCAGCCTGAGGGCAAAAACATGTCAAACAGCACCTTTAACTGCGGGCTCGACGCCGCCCTGGCGGTGATTGGCGGGAAATGGAAACCGTTGGTCCTGTATCACCTGGCCCATGAAGTTCACCGTTATGGCGAACTGCGGCGCGCCGTTGGCGGCGTGACGGACAAGGTGCTGATCCAGCAATTGAAGGAGCTGGAACGCGATGAAATCATCGCGCGCATCGACTACAAGGAGATACCGCCAAAGGTCGAATACTCCCTGACTCCCTTCGGACGCTCGCTGGCCCAGGCATTGGGGCCGCTTTGCCAATGGGGCACCGACCATATGCTGGCGGTTGAACGCATCAGTGAGCGCCGAGCGACCGCCCTCGCCCAGCCTTAAATTCGCGAAATATCCAACTCGACTAAATGGATATTTAGTTGAGTTAAATCAATACTTTACGTCTATCTCCCGTATCAATTGCCTATTCACGACACCCTGCCGCTGGTGACTATGTAGCGAGTCTGTAAACACCGGCTTGTATGCGCCGAGGGCGATCACTAAGCTGGCCCCTCTTTTTTACCGCCGCCCGGAACCACCATGTCTCGAAGTATCGCCCACCTCGCCCTGCTGCTGGGGTTGATCACCGCCGTCGGCCCGTTTGCCATCGACAGCTACCTGCCGGCGTTGCCGACACTCGGCGCCAGCCTGCATGCCTCGCCTGCCGCGGTGCAGATGAGCCTGACGGTGTTCTTCATGATCATCGGTGTGTGCCAGCTGTTCTACGGCCCGATCAGCGATGTGTTCGGGCGCAAGCCGCCGATCTATGCCGGCCTGGCGATTTTCATCGTGGCCAGCATTGGTTGCGCCCTCGCCCCCTCCATCGAGGTGCTGATCGGCTTCCGGGCGTTGCAGGCCTTTGGCGCCTGCGCCGGGATGGTGATTCCACGGGCGATTGTGCGTGACTTGTACACCGGCCATGAAGCCGCGCGCTTGATGGCGTTGCTGATGCTGGTGGTGAGCATTTCACCGATTCTCGCACCGCTGGCCGGCAGCGTGATCATTGCAGTGTGGAGCTGGCGCGAAGTGTTTTGGGTACTGGGTGTGGCCGCAGTGCTGTGCCTGATCATGACCGCCGTGCAATTGCCGGAAACCCACCCCGCCGAACGCCGCCTGGGCAAGACCCTGGGCAATGCGTTCGGCAGCTACGGTGCGTTGCTGCGTGATCCGGTGTTTACCGGGTTGTCGGTAGTGGGCGGTTTTGGCCTTGCGACGTTTTTCGTGTTCATCGGCAGCGCGCCATTCGTTTACATCGAGTACTACGGGCTCACGCCAACGCAATTCAGCCTGTGCTTTGCCCTCAACGCGGCGTCGTTTTTTGCCCTGAGCCAGTTGACCGCGCGCTTGAGTGCACGCTTCGGCCTCGCGCCGTTGATTCGCTGGTCGGTGGCGGGCGTGGCAACGGTCATGGCCTTGCTGGCGCTCACCACGCTGTGGGTCAACAGCCTGCCGTTGATGATGGCGCTGCTGTTTATCGGCTTTGGTTTTCTCGGACTGCTGTTGCCGGCGGCCGGGGTATTGTCCCTGGAAGACCATGGCGCAGTGGCCGGTTCTGCATCAGCGTTGCTGGGCGCGATCCAAATGATCACCGCCGCCGTGTGCATGGCGGTAGTGGGTGTGTTTGCCGACCACACCCCGGCACCGATGTTGATCGGCATCGCCCTGAGCGCGGTGGCGGCGATGCTGACTGCGTGGTGGACCCTCAACCGATTGCCACCGCACCTGGCCCGCGCGGGGTCATAGCGACGCCGGGTAGTTCGTCGCCAGCCTTCGACCGAATGGCTCACGCCTGTTCCTGGGGTTGCCACACCCGGCAGTCGGGCCCCTGCTCTACCCCGCTGTCCGGGACTTTCGCGCTTTTGCGTACGATCAACCGCCCCCTTACGACTTCCTGAATGGCAGGCGTATCGGGGTTTTCCAATTGCGCGCAGATGATCCCAACCGCACGACTCACCATATCGCTCACCGGTTGAACGTAGGTGGTCAGCGAAAACACTGGCCAGGCGGCCAGGGCGATGTCATCGAACCCGACAATCGAGATCTCTTTGCCCGGTGTGAGCCCGAACTCCTCGCGTGCGACATTGATGGCGCCCAGGGCCATGATGTCATTCGCACAAAAAATCCCGTCAGGCGGACTGGCACTCGACAGCAGCCGGCGTACGGCCTCCATCGCGCCTTCAAAGGTGTAGTCACCCACGGCGCGTTGCGGTACCGGATGCCCCAGACGTTGCAGTGCGTCGACAAAGGCGATTTCCCGGTCACGACTGGTCGAGGAGCTTTCCTTGCCGGCGATATAAGCCAGCTCGCGATGCCCGCCAGCCACCAGGAACTGCGCAATTTCCATGCTGCCCTGGGCGTTGTCGCTGGTCACGCTGGAGATACTGGTGCTGTCATTTCGACGGTTGACCAGCACCACTGGCAACCCGGTTTGCTTGCACTCCTCGGCAAACCGCGAAGACAGGCTCGCCGACACCAGCACCAGCGCCTCCACGCGGTAGCCCAGTATCTCTTCCAGCACCGGGTCAGAGTCTTCGTGGTTGGCCGTGGAGAACAACAGTACTCGATAGCCAAGCTCTTCGAACGCCGCCGACAAGGCTTCCAGCACTGCAGAATAAAACGGGTTTTCCATACTTGGCGCGACCACGCCAATCAGGTTGGAGCGCCGCTTGATCAACGAACGCGCCCACTGGTTCGGACGGTAGCCCAATGCTGCCGCCGCCGCCTCCACCTTTTGCCGGGTTTTCGGCGAAACACTGGCGCCTTTGGTGAACGTTCGCGAGACCGCAGACTGCGAGACACCGGCCAACCGGGCCACATCATGGGCAGTGATCGGGTGTCTGGAAGGGTCGTTGGAGTCTGCCATTGAGTCTGCATCCACATTTCAAATGCCGATCATACCTGCCATTTAAAGCAAGGTGTGTCGCCCGTCCCATGCTCGCCCGTCTCGCGCAAATTTCTCGGTCTTTTTTCGCCCTCCCCCTTTTCATCTCGTCCGGGAATGGCTTAGCATCGGCTCAATTGCATACGTATGCAATATCTAAAACAACAACGCTAGGAATTCATCCCATGGCAATTTGGCTCAAAAAAGGCGCAGAAGCGTCCGTCATCAAATCAGCAGCGCGTGAGGTGCGTGACACCGTCGAAAAGACCCTGGCAGACATCGAAGAACGGGGTGATGACGCGATTCGTGAGCTGTCGATCCGCTTCGACAACCTGGACCGGGATGACTACCGGCTCTCCAGCGCCGAGATCGATGCCTGCATGGCGCAGTTGACCAAGCGCGACATCACCGACATCGAATTCGCCCAGACCCAGGTGCGCAATTTCGCCCAGCACCAGCGCAACAGTATGCGTGACCTGGAAGTCGAAACCCTGCCGGGCGTAGTGCTCGGCCACAAGCACATTCCGGTTAACGCGGCGGGCTGCTATGTACCCGGTGGCAAGTATCCGTTGCTGGCCTCCGCGCACATGTCGGTGATCACCGCCAAGGTCGCCGGGGTTCCACGCATCATCACTTGCGCCCCGCCGTTCCATGGCAAGCCGGCACCGGCGATTGTCGCCGCACAGCACATGGCGGGTGCCGACGAGATCTACTGCCTGGGCGGCATCCAGGCTATCGGCGCCATGGCCCTGGGCACCCAGTCGATTGCTGCGGTGGACATGCTGGTGGGGCCGGGCAACGCGTTTGTGGCGGAAGCCAAGCGTCAATTGTTCGGCCGCGTCGGTATAGACCTGTTCGCCGGTCCGACCGAGACCCTGGTAATCGCCGATGAAACCGTGGACGGTGAAATCTGCGCCACGGACCTGCTCGGTCAAGCCGAACACGGCCCGGATTCCCCGGCGATCCTGCTCACCACGTCGGAAAAACTCGCCCGCGAGACGATGGCTGAAATCGAGCGCTTGCTGACGATCCTGCCGACCGCCGGGATTGCGCGCCAGGCCTGGGAAAGCTTCGGCGAAGTGATCGTCGCTGAAGACGAACAGGAGATGCTCGCCATTGCCAATGACCTGGCGTTCGAACACGTACAAGTCATGACCCGTGACCCGGACTTCTTCCTGGACAACATGCGCAACTACGGCGCCCTCTTCCTCGGCCCTCGCACCAACGTCTCCTACGGCGACAAGGTGATTGGTACCAACCACACCCTGCCCACCAAAAAAGCCGCGCGTTACACCGGTGGGCTATGGGTCGGCAAGTTCATCAAGACCTGCACCTACCAGAAAGTGATGACCGACGAAGCCTCCTCCCTCATCGGCGAATACTGCTCACGCCTGTGTGCCCTCGAAGGGTTCTCCGGGCATGGCGAACAGGCCAACATCCGCGTGCGTCGCTACGGCCACAAGCACGTCCCTTACGCCGGTATCGCAGAATAAAAACAGCTTGGCTACAACGGGTCGCGCCACGTGCGCGGCCCGACAACAACAAAAATCATAGCCATCGCGCAGCCCAACACTGGCCCTCTGCGCCAAAGGCCCAGCCTCGAAGGACATCCCATGAGTGTCATCATCGCCTTGCTGGCGTTGTTCGCGTTAATGCTCGCTGCATATCGGGGATACAGCGTCATTATCTTCGCGCCTCTCGCCGCACTCGCTGCCGTTCTACTGACTGACCCCGGCGCCGTTGCGCCGGCGTTCACTGATATTTTCATGGACAAGATGGTCGGCTTTATCAAACTGTACTTTCCGGTGTTTTTGCTCGGCGCCGTGTTTGGCAAGTTGATTGAGTTGTCCGGCTTTTCCCGCTCCATTGTCAAAGCCGTGATCCAGGTGCTCGGCAGCAGCCAGGCCATGCTGGTGATTGTGCTGGTCTGTGCGCTGCTCACCTACGGCGGTGTTTCGCTGTTCGTGGTGGTGTTTGCGGTGTATCCGTTTGCCGCGGAAATGTTCCGCCAAAGCAACATTCCCAAGCGCCTGATGCCCGCAACGATCGCCCTGGGTGCCTTCACCTTCACCATGGATGCGTTGCCTGGTTCGCCGCAGATCCAGAACATCATTCCCACCACGTTTTTCGGTACCACGTCCTGGGCGGCGCCCTGGCTGGGAGTCCTGGGTTCGTTGTTCGTACTGATCGGCGGCATGCTGTACCTGGAGCGCCAGCGACGCAAAGCCCGGCGCGCGGGCGAGGGTTATGGCACCGACCTGCGCAATGAGCCCGAAACGCCCCAGGACATCGCCTTGCCCCACCCGTTAGTGGCGTTGCTGCCGTTGCTGTTGGTAGGCGTGATGAACCTGGCCTTCACCCACTGGATTCCACAGTGGTACGGCAGCATTTATGAAATTGACCTGCCCGGACTGAAGGCACCGATCCAGACCCAGGTATCGAAGATGATCGCCATCTGGTCGGTCCAGGCGGCCTTGCTGGTAGGCATCGTCACGGTCTTTGCATTCGCCTGGCGCACCCTCGTCAGCAAACTCGCCGAAGGCAGCCGCACCGCCGTTGGCGGGGCCATGCTCGCTACGCTCAATACCGCCTCGGAATATGGGTTTGGCGCAGTGATTGCGGCGTTGCCTGGCTTCGTTGCAGTGGTTGAAGCGCTCAAGGTGATCCCCAATCCGCTGATCAACCAGGCCATCACCATTAACTTGCTGGCGGGTATTACCGGGTCGTCATCGGGTGGCATGAGCATTGCCCTGGCGGCGATGTCGGACACCTTCATCGCCTCCGCCAACGCCGCGCATATCCCGCTGGAAGTCATGCACCGTGTGGCCGCCATGGCTGCCGGGGGCATGGACACCCTGCCCCACAACGGCGCGGTCATCACCTTGCTGGCGGTCACCGGCCTGACTCACCGCCAGGCCTATAAAGACATTTTCGGCATGACGATCTTCAAGGTACTGGCGGCGTTTTTCGTGATTGGCGTGTACTACCTCACGGGGCTTGTTTGATCCGGACCGTGTGACGGGAAGTTATACCGCCGCGTTGTTTTAGTCCGACGGAGCCCCGGCCTGGGGCTCCATCTGTGCCAAATAAGCCCACGGGTAAATCCCCCGCTGGTGCCCATCGCTGAAAATCAACTGCACGCCATATCCCTGGGGATGGACCTCCAGCACCCGGACACGGTCCGACACCAGCGGCGGCGTGCCTCTCAACCGAAAGGCCCGGCACTGCGAGCACGGGCATTCACGGCGCAGGCGAGCGTGGTCGATCCATTGCACGCCGTCGCGCCATTCCAGCCTCAAGCGCCCATCATCATCGCGGCCAATGCCGTTCGGTGCACAGTTCATTGCAGTTGTGCCAGGGCAATGCGCACCGCCTTGCGTACTTCCGGGTCGCCATCGTCGGCCGCATCACGCAGCGGGCCAAGGGCCTGTCGGTCGCCCAACTCGCCCAGCGCCAGGGCGGCTTCCTTGCGCAGGTTGCTGATGCTGTGGCCCAATGTCAGGAGCAGCGCCGACAACGCCGGTGCATACCGCAGGCGCCCAAGGCTGCGGGTAGCGCGCAGGCGGACTTGCCAGTAGTCATCGGCCAGCGCCGTGATCAAGGCGTCGCCCGCGCGGGTGCTACCGACTTTGCCCAAGGTGGTCGCGGCCTCTTCCCGTACTTGCCAGGTGGCGTCCTGCAACGCTTCATACAGCGCCGGCAGTACCCGCTCATCACTGGCCAGGCCGAGGGCGCCGGTGGCGGCACGCCGGACTTCGGTGTCCGGATCGCTGCTGGCCAACCTCGCCAGGGCGTCCAATGCCGGCAGGTGCTTGAGCCAGCCGAGCACACCGACCGCTTCGCGGCGCACCCCCGCATCGGTATCGTTCAGCGCCAGCATTGCCGACGGCGCCGCCGCTTCAAGGCGCAACTCGCGCAGGGCACGGAAGATTGCCGTGCGCACGCTGACGTCGGCGTGGGTGGCCCATGGCAATAACAGCCGGCCCGCCTGCGTCGTCTTGAGTACGCTCAAGCTCTGGGCGGCGGCATCACGTACCGACGCTTCAGTGTCGGTCAGCGCCTGGCACAGCGCCTCGACCACTGCGTCTTCTTCCCACGCCTCCAGCAGGCTGGCAGCCTGGGCGCGCACGTCGGTGGCCGGGTCGTGGCGCAGGCTGTCCACCAGCCACACCAGGCCGTCGGGGTCTTCCAAGTCAGCCAGGTCAATCAGGGCGATCCGGCGCATGCCGGCATCCGGCGCTTGCAGCCGCGGGCGCAGGGCTTGGATGTCGGGGTTTTCGGTTTCATAGGTCATATGGCAAATCGCGGTCTTGGGTGATCGTTGGGTAGCCCGAGCGGGTTCAGCCGTGGTAACTGGCGACCATCTTCGTGGTGCAGCAGCTCCAAGCAATGGCGCTTGAGGTGGGTAAATTCCGGCGAGGTCATCAGTTCGGTGCTGCGCGGCCTTGGGAAAGTCAGCTGGAAATCCTCGATGATGCGCCCGGGGCGCGGGCTCATCACCAGGATGCGGTCGGCCAGGAACAGCGCTTCGTCGATGTCATGGGTGACAAACACCACGGTGGTGCGGATGCGCGTCCAGATGTCCAGCAGCAAGGCCTGCATCTTCATGCGGGTCAGGGCATCCAGCGCGCCGAACGGTTCATCCATCAACAGCAGGCCGGGACGATTGATCAATACCCGGGCAATTTCCACCCGCTGCTGCATGCCACCCGACAGCTGGTTGGGCCAGCGCTCGGCAAAACCTTCCAGGCCCACCAGGTGAAGGATCTCATCGGCGGCGGCCAGGCGCTCGGCCTTGCCTACGCCGCGCATCTTCAGGCCGAAGGCAACGTTTTCGCGCACCGTACGCCAAGGGAACAGTGTGTGTTGCTGAAACACCATGCCCCGTTGCTGGGACGGCCCGGCAACCGGCTGGCCATCCATTTCCAGCGTGCCCTGGCTTGGCGTGAGATGCCCGGCCAGCGCGCCGAGCAAGGTCGATTTGCCACACCCGGACGGGCCGAGGATGCACACGAACTGCCCCGGCTCGATCCTGCAATCCAGGGCTTTCACCGCCTCGAATGCCTGCTGCTGTTCGCCCAATACAATGGACAAGCCGCGTATGTCGACACGGCCTTCAAGATGACTCATCAGGCTTTACCTCGTGGTCGATGCCAGGGAGTGAACAGTGCGCCGAGACGCTTGACCAACAGGCTGCTGCCCATGCCCAGCACGCCGATCAACAGCATGCCAACGACAATGTCGGCATAGTTCTGGATGGTGTAGGACTCCCAGGTGTAATAGCCGATACCGTACTGGCCGGAGATCATTTCCGCCGTCACCAGGCAGAACCACGAAGTGCCCATGCCAATCGCCAGGCCGGTGATGATGCTCGGCGCGGCGCCCGGCAAAATCACCTCCAGCAGGATCGCCCGGCGCCCTGCCCCCAGGCTGCGCGCCGAGGCGATCAGCCGAGGATCGACGCCTTCCACGCCATGCACCGTATTGAGCAGTACCGGAAACAGCGCGCCGGTGAAGGTGATGAAGATCATCGACAGCTCCGACGACGGGAACATCAGGATCGCCAGCGGGATCCAGGCCACCGCCGGGATCGGCCGGATCACCTCCAGCGGCGGCAACAGCAGGTCTTCCGCCCACTTCCAGCGGCCAATCGCGATGCCCAGGCCGATCCCCACCAGCGCGGCCGCCAGGTAGCCTTCGAACACCCGGGTCAGGCTTGCGCTCAAGTGCCGCACAAGCTTGCCCGAGTCCGCCAGCCCCAGGGCAGCCTGCACCACGGAGCCCGGCGTGGGCACATTGGCAAACGTCACCAGCCACAGGTTCCAGTGCTGGCTGGCCGCCAACTGCCAGAACAGCAGGCACAACAGCAAGGAAGCGGCCTTGGGCAGCCAGCGCCATGGGGTGCTTGTCATGAACACGCTCCCTCAGCGACCGGCAACGGCCTGCGCGCCGGCGTCGGTGAAATTGAACACCTTGCCGCCCTGGGCCTGGGCAAATTGCTGCGCCTGGCCCTTGAGCAGGAATGCACTGAGTTGGCCGTGCTGGTTGGTGGCAAACCAGGCCTGGCTCGCCAGCAGCTTGATGCCGCTGTCTTCGGCCTGGGCATACACGGCGCGCACCGCCTTGCCTTGTTTGTTCAGGCTGTCCAGCGCGGTGAACGCCGCCTCGGCCGACGCGTAATCGCGCACCTTGGGCTCACCCTTGACCCAGATTTGCGCGACGTGCTTCCAGTCAGTGATCGGCGCGCCGCTCAGGGCGTCGTTGGCCTTCAGCGGGGCCTGGGCGTAGTTGCCCAATTGCGCCGCATAGTCCAGGCCCGAGGCCTTGAACGCGGCACGGATGTACTGGTCATCGATAAAGGTATTGAGGTCCAGGCCACGGTCGGCCTTTTTCAGCAGCTTGAGGGTGTCGATCGCGGTGCCCACGGCCTGGCGGTATTCGGGTTTCCAGCTCAAGTCACGGGTCTGCACGCCCAGCGGGCCATGGAACAGGTAGTTGACCTCGGCTTCGACGCCGGTGACTTTTTCGATCAGCTCGCTGTACTTCTCCGGCTCTGCGGCCAGCAACTGATTGGCCTCGATACTCGCGCGCAGGTAGGCGACGACCACTTCCGGGTACTGTTTGGCATAACTTTCGTCCACCAGCGCGCCGTGGAACGTCGGGGTGTTGGATTGCGAGCCGTCGTAGATCTTGCGGGCGAAACCACGGTTGGGGAACAGTTCGCCGAACGGCACAAAGTCGGCATGGGCGTCGATCTTGTTGGCCTGCAACGCCGAGCCTGCCACTTCGGGCGCCTGGGCAATGATGTTGACGTCCTTGAGCGGGTCCCAGCCCTGGGCCGCAACAGCACGCAGCAACATGCCATGGGCCGTGGAGGCGAACGGCACGGAAATCGTCTTGCCTTTGAGGTCCGCCAGGGACTCGGCGCTGGAAGCGACCGGCACCACAATGCCGTTGCCGCTGCCCTTGATGTTGCCCGACAACACGCTGATGAACAGGCTGTGCTTGCCCGCCGCCTCGAACGCTACGCCGTTGAAGGCACCGGGGAAGTCGGCCATTGCGCCAAAGTCCAGTTTGCCGGCGACCATTTCATTGGTCAGCGGCGCGCCACTGGTGAAGTTTTTCCACTGCACGTCGTAGGTCGCGTCCTTGTACTTGCCGTCGTGCGGCAGGTATTTGTCCAGCAGCCCCAGCTCGCGGATCAGCAAGCCGCCCGCGGCACAGTTGATGGTGGTGTCCTGGGTGCCGATGGCCACCCGGATCGTTTGTGCCTGGGCCGACAGGCTCAAGCAAGCCAGCACCAGGCCGGCCAGGGTTGCGCGCAATAACATTGGGTAGTTCCCCTCGAATCATGGTTGAAGGAATCGTCTCCGCCACGGTCTGGCGCGGTGGGAAACGAGGGGGTGTGGCTAGGGCTGCGTCCGGGGTTGGCGGATGGCGTTTGCGGCAGGTCTCAGCGCAACAGGTACGGAATCTCGACCTTGACTGCGCCGGTGGGGCAATCTTTTTCACAGGGCATGCAATACCAGCATTCATCAAACGCCATGTACGCCTTCTGCGTTGCCGGGTTGATCGCCAACAGGTCCATCGGGCACACGTCGACGCAGACCGTGCAGCCTTTTTCGGAGATGCACTTGTCCTCGTCCACCGTTACCGGGGCGTTGGAGCGAAAGAATATTTCCTGGGGCTGATAGGCCATTTCACGGTGTCCTGTGGTGAGCGAGCTTTGGGGGGCACATTCAGGCGGCGTCAGCCCCTACGCGCAGGCGGTCGTAAGCCTGCATCTCTTCGGCATCCAGCGGGATCACATAGGGCTCGACGGGTTTCTTGAAGCTGACCATCTGCCCGTCGTCGCCCTTTTTCAGGTGGCAATGGCAGAACCAGTCGGCGTCGTTGCGTTGCGGGTGGTCGACCCGGTAGTGGTACAGGCCCCAGCGGCTTTCGGCGCGGTACAGCGAGGCGCGGGCAGCCATTTCGGCGCAGTCGCGGATCACGCTGGTTTCCATGGCGCGCATCAATTCATGGGGGTTGTGCGCCTTCATCTGGTCCAGGTCGCGCTCGATATCGGCGAAGCGTTGCAAGCCGATTTCCATCTTGCGGGTGACCTTGGGCGGCTGCAGGTAATCGTTGACGAAGCGCCGCAGCTTGTACTCGACCTGGGCCGGCGGCAGACCGGTTTCGCGGTCCAGTGGCGCATAGACCCGCGCCTGCTCGGCGGCCACCTGCCGGGCATCCACCGCGCTGAATTCGCGCCCGGCCACAAAGCTTGCCGCGTTAGTGCCGGCAAACCAGCCATAGGTGAACGCGCCGAGCATGTAGTTATGTGGCACCGCCGCCATGTCGCCCGCTGAATACAGGCCCTTGACCGAGGTTTCCGCGCGCTCGTTAACCCACACGCCCGACGCCGAATGCCCGCTGCAAAAGCCGATCTCGGAGATATGCATCTCGACCATCTGGCTGCGGTAGTCGGTGCCCCGGTTGGCGTGGAACTGGCCACGGCTGGGGCGCTCGTTGCTGTGCAGGATCTGCTCGATGTTCTGGATGGTTTCCTCCGCCAGGTGATCGAGCTTGAGGAACACCGGGCCGTTGCCGCTTTCCAGTTCCTGGTGGAACTCCCACATCATCTGCCCGCTCCAGTAGTCGCACTCGATGAAGCGTTCACCCTTGTTGTTGGCGGTGTAGCCGCCCAAGGGGCCGGTGACATAGGCGCACGCCGGGCCGTTGTAATCCTTGATCAGCGGGTTGATCTGGAAGCACTCCAGGTTCGCCAGTTCGGCTCCGGCGTGGTAGGCCATGGCGTAGCCGTCGCCGGCATTGGTCGGGTTTTCATAGGTGCCCATCAGGTAACCCGAGGACGGCAAGCCCAGGCGGCCGGCCGCGCCGCAGCAGAGGATCACCGCCTTGGCCTTGATCACCTGGAAGTCCGCAGTGCGGCAGTCAAAACCCATCACGCCATTCACCGCGCCTTCGCTGTCGGTCAGCAAGCGGGTGCACACCAGGCGGTTGGTGATGCTGACCCGGGCGCGCTTGAGCTGGCGATACAGCACCTTCTTGATGTCGTGCCCTTCAGGCATCGGCAACACGTAGGCGCCCATGTGATGGACTTTTTTCACCGCGTAATCGCCGGTTTCGTCCTTCTCGAACTTCACGCCCCAGCGGTCCAACTGCTCGATGGTTTCAAAACTGTGGGTCGCGTAGGCGTACACCGCCGCCTGATTGACGATGCCGTCGTTGGCAATCGTGATTTCCTTGGTGTACTGCTCCGGCGTGGAGTGGCCGGGAATGATCGCGTTATTGAGGCCGTCCATGCCCATGCTGATGGCGCCGCTGCGCTTGACGTTGGCCTTGTCGATCAGCAATACGCGCAGATCGCGGTTGGCCTCCTTGGCCTTGATCGCCGCCATGGGGCCGGCAGTGCCGCCGCCGATCACCACGATGTCGTATTCCAGTTCCAGGGTTTGGCGGCTCACGGGCGGCTACCTCGCTGACGGTCGATGCGCAGGCGATACTGAAACGCGTCGCCACGGTAATACAGGTGTTCGAAGTCCACGGGCTGGCCGTCTGCGGTGTGGGTCAGGCGTTCGATGCGCATGATCGGCGAGCCGGCCTCGACGTTCAGCGCCTGGGTCAGCTCGCTGTCGGCGAGTACCGCGTCAATCGCCACGTCGGCGTGACCCAGCTGCAAGCCACAGTCGTTCTCCAGGATCAGGAAGATGTCGCGGGTTACCAGGTCGGCGTTTTCCAGGCGTTCGCCCAGGGCCTGGCTGAGGTAGGTGATTTCCAGCGACACCGGTTCGCGGTTGATCAGCCGTACCCGCTTGATCTGCGCGACAGTGCTGCCCTCCTCCACGCCCAGGCGCTCGGCCACCAGCTTGTCGGCGGGCACGAAGCGGTAGCTGCGCAGGCGGTTGATCACTTCATAGCCGCGCTCGGTCATGGACTCGCCCAACCCCTGCAGGGTGCTGACGTTCTGATAAGCCTTGGGTTTGGAAACAAAGGTGCCTTTGCCGTGGATCTTGTAGATCAGGCCTTCCTTTTGCAGATCACCCAGGGCCTGGCGCACGGTGATGCGGCTTACTTTGAAGTTCGTGCCCAGTTCGCTCTCGGAAGGCATCTGGGTGTTCGGCGCGTACTCACCATCAAGGATGCGGCTGCGTAGCAGGTCCCGCAGTTGGGCATGCAGCGGAACGCTGGACAGAGGGGATAAGGCGACGGTTGATTCGTTCATCAGGACCACTTGTCATAACGAGTTATGACGTGATCATAAGGAGTCTTATGAAAAGCCTGGAAATACCGTTTTGGAATAAGGTTATGGACCGGCGAATCCCGCTGCACCTACGGGATGGGTGCAGTGGATCCGCCTGTTTTATAGAGCAGTGTCTGAAGCGGATGAACAATCAGAAGTTATAGCTGACTCGGGTATAGAGGATGCGGCCAAACGGGTCGGCGTATTTCGGGTCGTACCCGCTCTGGAACGCATAGGTCTGGTTGCTGAACGGCGGCGCGCGGTCAAACAGGTTTTTCGCGCCCAGCGTGACGGCCAGGGACTTGCTCCAGTTGTAGGTACCCGCCAGGTCCCAGACGTTGTAGGAGCCTACAGAGTCGTGAGTGTCGGGGTCCGAGTCGTGATAGCCACTGGTGTAGCGGTTGGTCAGGCTGACGCCCAGCGGTCCCCGCGCCCAGGTACCGGTCAGGCTGTGGCGCCAACGCGCAACGGCGCCCGCGGTGGAGAACTCGCCGCCACGGAAATCACCGAGTTTGTCGATGTAGTCGCCCTTGAGCTCCTGCTGGTATTTGTATTCGTTGACGTAGGTGCCTTGCAGGCCGATGCCGAAGTCACCGATGGCGGTGCTCGGGAAGCGGTAGTCGAAACTCACATCCACGCCGTTGGTCTTGGTCTTACCCAGGTTGGCAAGGCCGGTAACGATGTGATCGATGGAGCCATCCGCCTTGCGAATCAGGCGGTCGCCGTAGGCATCCGGGTCGTCGAATACCGACGATTCAGGAAATTCGGCGATCTGGTTGGCGATGGTGATCCACCAGAAATCCAGGCCGGCACTGAGGCGCTCGATCGGTTGGAACACGAAACCAAAGGTCACGTTACGTGCGGTTTCCGGGCTCAAGCTGCCGTTGCCCCCGCTTTGCCGGCGGAACTGCTGGGCGCAGTCGCGGTTGCCGATCCCGCCATTGGCCGGGGTGCCGCCCGGGCACAGGCGCGGGTCGTTGTAGTTGGCCACGGTGTAGCTGGTGTAGGTCGGGTTGTACAACTCGTACAGCGACGGCGCACGGAAGCCTTCACTGTAGGCACCGCGCACCACCAGTTCCTTGAACGGCTGGAAGCGGAACGAGTATTTCGGGTTGGTGGTGCTGCCAAAGTCGCTGTATTTGTCATGACGCACGGCGGCAGACAGTTCCAGGCTTTCGAGCACCGGCACGTTGACCTCGGCGTACTCGGCCGACACGGTGCGATTGCCGCGCACCGCGCCATTGGGGTCTACGCCCAGGCTCTGCACGGTCTCGGCAAACTGGGCGAAATCCTGGTGGAAATCCTCCTTGCGATATTCACCGCCCAGCGCCAGGCCCGTCGGCCCCGCACCGAACCAGTCACCGATTTCACGGCTTACGCGCCCGTCGATACTCTTCACTCGGCCCACGGCAGTGGCGTAATCGCCATCGACGCGGCTGGAGGCGAGCAACGCCCTGCCCGCTTCACTCTGCGGCCCGAACGGGTTGATCACACCGTTGGCAATCCCCTGGCTGATGGTCTGGTCGTTTACATAGCCGTCAAGAATGGTTTGCACCACTTTGTTCTGGTTGTAGGACGCGCCGACGTTGTAGTCCCAGTTCGCCACATTACCTTCGAAACTCAGCAGCAGCCGCTGGCTGGTGTTGTCATCTTCGTGCTTGCGCGCGCCGGCATCGGTTTCACGCCAGTTCACGTCTACCGGCTGTGTCGGGTCCAGGGCGAAACCCGTGGGGCCCGGGGTGATGCCGTTGCCCGGATAGAAAGGCGTACCCGGATTGACCTGGGCCCCCATCAGGGTGCCTGGGCCAATCTGTGTGCGGTTTTCGTTGCGCGCCCAGAAGTATTCGAGGCTGACGGTATGGTCATCGGCCAGCTTGCCGGTGGCTTTGGCAAAGGCCGAGGTTTTTTCGGTTTCCGGCACCAGGTCCAGGTAACTCCACAGGCTTTGGCGGCAGATGCCATTGCGTGACAGCAGCCCGGGGGAATTGCAACCGGAGCCGGCCAGCGGGTTGGTCGCGTTGCTGCCCTGGCTCCAGTTGGCCGGCGCGGCGGTGCCGGAGGTGAAATCCAGGCCGCGACCTGGCTGGTAGTTGTAGGTGAAGTCACGGTCCTTGGCCGCCAGGCGCGTCTGCTTGTCGTAGCTGACCACGCCGAACACGTTGAAGCGGTCCTCTTCAAGGTCGCCGAAACCGTAGCTGCCACTGAAGTTATGGCTGTCGCCGCCCCCGGAGCGTGTGGGCGAATCGTAATTGGTGGAAAGTTGCCCACCGGTGAGGCTGGTCTTGGTAATGAAGTTGATCACCCCGCCAATCGCATCGGTGCCGTACAGTGCCGAGGCGCCATCGCGCAGGACTTCCACGCGGTCGATGGCGGCGAACGGGATGGTGTTCAAGTCCACCCCGGAACCGTTGGTGGTGTTGACGGCGTTGTTGCTCAGGCGCCGGCCATTGAGCAGCACCAGGGTTTTGTTCGCGCCAATCCCGCGCAAGTCGGCATACGCCGCACCGCCGCTGCTGGAGCCCACCGAACGCCCGGAGCCAACGGCAGACTGGTTGGCCGAAATGCGGTTGATCAACTCCTCGGTGGTGCTCACACCCTGCTCGCGCAATTGCTCGACCCGCAGGATGGTTACCGGCACTGCCGTTTCCGCGTCCACCCGGCGAATCGCCGAGCCGGTCACCGTGACTTTTTCCAGGCGGTAATCAGTACTTTTGCCCTCGGCCGGTGCGACGCTGGTGGACGTCACGGGTGCTGGATGCACCGTCAGCCCCTGTTCGCTGTCGCTCACTTGCAGGCCACTGCCCTGCAACGCCTTGTCCACCGCTTGCAGGCTGCCCAAATCGCCGCGGATGGCGGCACTGCGCTTGCCCTGCACCCACTGTTGATTGAACGAAATCATCACCCCGGTCTGCCGGGAGATATCCAGCAGCACCGTATCAAGCGGGCCGCCAGCGATATCGAAGGTGAACACCTGGCCGGCCACTTCCTGGGCCATCACCGATGTCGTGCACACTCCCATCGCCAGCGCCGCCGCCAGCGTCAGCCTTGGTAGTTGTTGTTTGAATAAAAACATCGAGGAACTCCCTGTTGTATGTGTCTACAGGGATGAGCAACGGCAGACGGATATTTATAGGGCTGCGTTTAGGCGAAGATGCTATGAGTTTATAACCGGTTATAAGAGGCTTGCTGCATCGATTTGGCTGATGTCTTCTATTGGCCCGCAAGCGTTCATCCCCGCGCCAGGTGCTTTGTAGAATGAACCCCACAGTCAAGCCACCACCTTCGTGGTGTCGGAGGTTCTCATGCGTTATCTGCTTATCGCCGTGCTGGGCCTGTTCAGCACACTTGCCTTCGCCCAGGGCGAAACCCCGGTACCCACTGTGAGTGCCAACACCCCCGCCAGCGAGGCGTACGACTATTCCCAGGACCTGGACATCGCCAAGGTGGTGCGCGTCAGTACCGAATCCTCCACCGAGTGCGGGCCGGTCAAGGGTCATATGGTCTACATCGACAGCCACGGGGTGCGTCATGAACTGGACTACATGCGCCTGGGCGATGCCTGCCAGCACGGTTGAGCGCAAACCATTCGTCGGGCTCGGCCGGCATCGATTACAACTATCCGGCAGCTGAAAATCACTAATCCATAGAACCCGTTGTGATCTATGGAGATTGAGATGACTGACTACCCACGCCCACCTTTCGCCAGCCAGGCCCAATCCGTTCCCGGTTCGCAGAAGAAGATGGACCCCTATCCCGACTGCGGCGAGAAGAGCTACACCGGCTCCGGCCGCCTGGCCAACAAGATCGCCCTGATCACCGGCGCCGACAGCGGTATCGGCCGCGCCGTGGCGATTGCCTTTGCCCGCGAAGGTGCCGATGTGGCCATCGCCTACCTGGACGAACACGAGGACGCGAAGGAAACCGCACGCTGGGTTGAAGAAGCCGGCCGCCAATGCCTGCTGCTGCCCGGCGACCTCGCGCAAAAAGCCAACTGCCAGGCGATTGTCGACCAGACCGTCGAGCAGTTCGGGCGGATCGACGTGCTGGTCAATAACGCCGCATTCCAGATGACCCACGAGACCCTCGAAGAGATACCCGACGAGGAATGGGTCAAGACCTTCGATATCAACATCACCGCGATGTTTCGCATCTGCAAGGCGGCGCTGCCGCATATGAAGGCCGGCGGGTCGATCATCAATACCAGCTCAGTGAATTCCGATATGCCCAAGCCAACGTTGCTGGCATACGCCGCCACCAAGGGCGCGATTGCGAACTTTACCGGTGGCCTGGCACAACTGCTGGGCAGCAAGGGCATCCGCGTGAACAGCGTGGCGCCGGGGCCGATCTGGACGCCATTGATTGTCTCGACGATGCCGGACGAAGACGTGAACAGCTTTGGCAGCGAAACACCGCTGGGCCGCCCCGGCCAGCCGGTGGAAGTGGCACCGATCTATGTGTTGCTGGCGTCGGATGAGGCGAGTTACATCTCGGGCTCGCGGTATGCGGTGACGGGCGGCAAGCCGATTCTCTAGGGTCGAATGCAAATCCAGTGTGGGAGCGGGCTTGCTCGCGAAGGCGGAGTGTCAGGCAATGCATCTGTGACTGATCCAACGCCTTCGCGAGCAAGCCCGCTCCCACATTGGGTGCTCGGTCAGCCCGGAGATCGTGTCGGGTCAGCCTTGCGCGGATAGGTTCTTTCTTCCTGAATCCGCCCATCCATGCTGTGAATTCTCAGCGACGCCGTCTTGTCGCTGAGAAACTCTTTCGCCAACTCAACGATCGCCTCCTTGGTCTCCGCCGTTTTCGACGGCCGTGCCGAGCCCTGCTTGGTCAACGCCCAACCGGTGCCGGTCTTGTTGATGTTGTAGGTATCCATGGTCTGCTCCTTCGACTGAATAAACACGGCACGCGGTAAAACCCGCGCCCTACTATTGCGAGCGCGGCTGCCGGGCAGAGTTCAAGGCAGTTGGCGGGCCAGGTTACGGGCGGCCCTACAGGTCAAACCGATCCACGGCCCTGCGCCGCTCATTGTCGTCGCGCACATCGTAGGTGGCGGTGGTCTGGATATTGGTGTGGTGCGCCAGCTTCTGGGCGATCGACAGGTCGTACTCTTCAATGACCCGCGTGATAAACGAACGGCGGAAATCATGGGGCATGATTTTCACGCCGACCTGTTCCCCACGCTGGCGGGCGATGTAGTAAATCGCGTGTTTGGTGATGCGCTCGCGGGTGATATGGCTGCCCCGGCGAATCCGGTTGAACAGGAAACCATCGTCCTGCTCACCCGGTTTCAACTGGCTGCGGCGAAACGCCAGCCACGCCTCCAGCTTGGCAAAGGCCCAGGCCGGTGCGTACTTGATCAATTGCTTGTTGCCCTTGCCGGTAACCTGCAGGCTGCGCTCGTCAAAGTTGACCTGGCCCAGTTCGATGTTCACCGATTCCGACTTGCGCATGCCCGAGCCATACAGGATCCCGATCACCGCCGCATCCCGCAGGCCCTGCGGGCGCGGATCGGCGGCGCAGACTTCCATCAACTCACGAATCAGCGTACGCCGCAGGTTGCGCCCCTGGCTCAGGCGGGTGCCGGCCATGGCCTTGACCGAGCGCATCTTCAGCAGGTGGTCCTGGCTGATCAGGCTCATGCGCCAGGCTTCGTTCATCACCCCGCGCACGGCGTTGACGTACAGCGATGAGGTGTTCGGCGCATACCCGTCTTCCCGCAGCACCGCCACCAGGGCCATGACGTGTTCGGGCTGCAGCAGGTGCCAGTCGATGTCTTCGAGGTTGATGTCTTCAAAGCCCAGGCGGTCGGCAGCGTCCTGCAGCACGTAGCGCATGGTCAGCTGGCTGGAGGGCGCCAGGCGGGTGAGGTAGAGGGTCAGCGGGTTGCGGGTAGACTCAGTCAAGGTAGATCAGCCTTTGGATTAAATATGTCGACTAACCATCTGTTTAATCGACATATTTAGTGAATTGGCGAGCGCCGAGTCTAGCGCAGGTCAATCCCCGGGGCTATTCCTGATCGTCTTCCGCCGGGGCTGGCGTCTGCTGCTGGCTCCAGTCGGTGTCCTGCTTCTGCATCAAGGCAAACCAGTGCTGGCGCATGAACTCCAGGTACGGTTTGGGCGCCTTGGCAAAATCTTCTTCGTCGCCGTAACAGCCAGGAAGCGGCAGCTCGGTACCCTGCTCCTTGTACTGGCTGACCAGCGCCTGTTGGGCGGCGATGCTGCAATCCTTGGGCAACGGCATGCCTTGCAGGGCGCCGGCGTCTTCATCCCACCAGCTGGCGCCATAGCGGTCGATGCCGCGCAGGCGGTACTTCTGCGACTTGCCGATGTGCATGATCAGCTTGAAATCATTGGGACTGACGTCACTGGTGCAGGTGCGGCTATACCCCACGGTGACCTGGCTGATGCCATCGCCCAGCAGGTCGGTGACCCGGGTGGCGTCGCTGTTGAAGTGCGCGCCGGCATCGAACTCGCAATGCTGCACGTCGTCGTAGAGCATCCACAGGCGCTTGGGCCGGTCACCGTCGAGCAGGTACTGGGCGGCGTAGACAAAGGCAGACTGCGCACCGTCGTCGTCGCGTTCGCTGACTTGCTCTGCGAGTACCAACAGGTTCTTGCCCTGTTTGTCGCTCCAGACGAAGGCGCCGACCTGTTTACCCCGCACTTCTACGCCATCGGGCACCTGGTCGATGGACGTCAGTGCCACGCCGTCATCGGCCCGCACACTCGTGGCCCAGGCCACCGTCATCAACAACACCATCAACATTGGCCGTAAACGCTGCACGCTATTCATCCGACTGCCCTGGCAAGAGATGGCTTACTTTACCGGCACTTGCGTGGCATTGCAGAGAAGATTCTTCAGGAACCTGCCCGCGTGAAGAAAAAGGCTACCGCCCCTTCTCCCCTCATCGGCACGGCGTTGTCCGTGCTTCTGCTGTTTACCTGAACCCTAGCTGTCTACCTGCCAAAAAAACGACTTTTTCATCTGCGTTTCATATTCGTTGAACATTTTTGCGCTTAATCTTGGCGGCACGACTTGAGAACGAACCGTACTTTGCAGGTTAACTCGTTGATTCCGCTTTACCTTTGAGCATTTTGGTCTTTACTCACGTAAGCCATGGAAGACCCACTGTGACCTGTCAGGACTGTCGAATGAATGCCACAAATCAACGCTATCTTTGATCGGATGCCCGGCATCCGAGGCTGACGATAACTGCTGTCTTTACGCTCCAAGTTGCTCTAACCCCCGAGGTAATGAATCTTTGAAACCCTATCCAATTCATTGCGTGTCGATCGTTATCCCGGTCTACAACGAACAAGAAAGCCTGCCTGAACTGCTGCGCCGCACCATGGCCGCCTGCAAACAACTGGCTTACGAATACGAAATCATCCTGGTGGACGACGGCAGCCGCGACAACTCCGCGCAATTGCTGGAAGACGCCGCCGCGCTCGAAGGCAGCAATGTGGTGGCGGTGATCCTCAACCGCAACTACGGCCAGCACGCCGCGATCATGGCCGGCTTCGAGCATTGCCGGGGCGACGTGGTGATCACCCTGGACGCCGACCTGCAAAACCCGCCGGAAGAAATCCCGCGTTTGGTCGAACAGGCCGCCCTGGGCTATGACGTGGTTGCCACCGTGCGCAACAACCGCCAGGACTCGGCCTTCCGCCGCTGGCCGTCGCGCCTGATCAACCTCGCCGTGCAACGCTCCACCGGCGTGGCCATGAGCGACTACGGCTGCATGCTGCGTGCTTATCGCCGCACCATCGTCGACGCCATGCTGGCCTGCCGCGAGCGCAGCACCTTTATCCCGATCCTGGCCAACAGCTTTGCGCGCCACACCACGGAAATCCTGGTGCATCACGCCGAGCGTGAACACGGCGAGTCCAAATACAGCCCGATGCGCCTGATCAGCCTGATGTTCGACCTGCTGACCTGCATGACCACCACGCCATTGCGCCTGTTGAGCATCGTCGGTTTCAGCCTGGCGGCCCTGGGCATGCTCTTCGCCTTTGCACTGATCGTGCTGCGTATCGCTTTCGGCTCCGGTTGGGCCGGCGACGGCATGTTCGTGCTGTTCGCCGTATTGTTCGTGTTCACCGGTGGCCAGTTCATCGGCATGGGCCTCCTGGGTGAATACCTGGGCCGCATGTACAGCGATGTGCGGGCCCGCCCACGGTTCTTTATCGAAAAAGTGCTGCGCAACCAACCGGCAGCACCGGCCGAGACCTTTACGGTCGACGGCCTGACGTCCTCCCACACCTCTACTTCTCCTTCCGATCAGGTTTCGTCATGAATTCAAAAGCTGTTGTCTTCGCTTACCACGATATTGGCTGTGCTGGCATTGAAGCCCTGCTCAATGCGGGTTACGAAATTGCTGCCGTGTTCACCCATGCCGATGATCCCAAGGAAAACAATTTCTACGGTTCCGTCGCCCAGCTGTGCGCCCGCAATGGCATCCCGGTACACGCCCCGGAAGACGCCAACCACCCGCTGTGGATCGAGCGCATCGCCAAGCTGAACCCGGACTACATCTTCTCGTTCTACTACCGCAACCTGCTGAGCGAAGCCCTGCTGGCCACCGCCAAGAAAGGCGCGTTCAACCTGCACGGCTCCCTGCTGCCTAAGTACCGTGGCCGCGCACCGGCCAACTGGGTGCTGGTGAACGGCGAAACCGAAACCGGCGTGACCCTGCACCGCATGGTCAAGCGTGCCGATGCCGGCGCGATCCTGGCCCAGCAGAAAGTCGTGATCGAGCGCACCGACACCGGCCTGACCCTGCACGCCAAACTGCGTGACGCCGCCACCAACCTGCTGCGCGATGCCCTGCCGCAACTGGCTCAAGGCAAGCTGACCGAAACCGCCCAGGACGAAAGCAAGGCCACCTACTTCGGTCGTCGCACCGCCGCTGACGGCAAACTGGATTGGAAAAAACCGGCTGAAGAGCTGTTCAACCTGGTTCGCGCCGTTACCCAACCGTACCCGGGTGCCTTCTGCGCCGTGGGCGAGCACAAGCTGATCGTCTGGAACGCCGAAGTCGTCAAGGGCAACGAAGGCCTGGCGCCAGGCCGCGTGATCAGCGTCAACCCGCTGCGCATCGCCTGCGGTGAAGACTCCCTGGTGGTCAAGTTCGGCCAGCGCAACGAGAACGGCCTGTACCTGGCCGGCCCGTCCCTGGCGGATGAACTGGGCCTGGTGGACGGTTCCGTACTGCGCGGCGCCGAGTCCGGCCGCAAGCCCCGTCGTACCCGCGTGCTGATCCTGGGTGTGAACGGTTTCATCGGTAACCACCTGTCCGAGCGCCTGCTGCGTGACGACCGTTACGAAATCTACGGCCTGGACATCGGCTCCGACGCCATCGAGCGCCTGCGCAGCCACCCGAATTTCCACTATGTGGAAGGCGACATCAGCATCCACTCCGAGTGGATCGAGTACCACATCAAGAAGTGCGACGTGGTCCTGCCGCTGGTGGCCATCGCCACCCCGATCGAATACACCCGCAACCCGCTGCGCGTATTTGAACTGGACTTCGAAGAGAACCTGAAACTGGTTCGCTACTGCGTGAAGTACAACAAGCGCGTGATCTTCCCGTCGACCTCCGAAGTGTATGGCATGTGCCAGGACCAGTACTTCGACGAAGACACCTCCAACCTGGTGGTGGGCCCGGTCAACAAGCAGCGCTGGATCTACTCGGTCTCCAAGCAACTGCTGGACCGCGTGATCTGGGCCTACGGCGACAAAGGCCTGAAGTTCACCCTGTTCCGTCCATTCAACTGGATGGGCCCGCGCCTCGACCGCCTGGACTCGGCCCGTATCGGCAGCTCCCGCGCCATCACCCAGCTGATCCTGAACCTGGTGGAAGGCACGCCGATCCGTCTGTTCGACGGTGGCGAGCAGAAGCGTTGCTTCACTGACATCGCCGACGGTATCGAAGCCCTGGCGCGCATCATCGATAACGACAACGATAACTGCAACGGCCAGATCATCAACATCGGCAACCCGGAAAACGAAGCCAGCATCCGTCAGTTGGGCGAAGAACTGCTGCGTCAGTTCGAAGCTCACCCGCTGCGCAGCAACTTCCCTCCGTTCGCCGGTTTCCGCGACGTGGAAAGCAAGGCGTTCTACGGCACCGGTTACCAGGACGTGGCGCACCGCAAGCCAAGCATCGAAAACGCCAAGCGCCTGCTGAACTGGGAGCCTACCGTGGAGATGAGCGAAACCATCGGCAACACCCTGGATTTCTTCCTGCGTGAAGCCATGCTCGAAATCGCGGACAAGCGCTGATGCAAGCGGGTCTACGCATCGACGTCGACACCTACCGAGGCACCCGCGAAGGGGTGCCAAGGTTGTTGGAGTCGCTTGATGAAGCCGGGGTCAAGGCGACCTTCTTCTTCAGCGTCGGGCCGGACAACATGGGGCGCCACTTGTGGCGCCTGATCCGCCCGCAGTTCCTGTGGAAGATGCTGCGCTCCAACGCGGCCGGTTTGTACGGCTGGGACATTTTGCTGGCCGGCACCGCCTGGCCGGGCAAACCCATTGGCCGCGACCTGGGGCACCTGATGCGCCAGGCCAAGGCCGCCGGGCATGAAGTCGGGCTGCACGCCTGGGATCATCACGGCTGGCAAGCCAACACCGGGCGCTGGAGCGATGCACAGCTGATCGAGCAGATTCGCCGTGGCGTCGACACCTTGAGCGACATCCTCGGTGAACCCATCGACTGCTCAGCCGCCGCCGGCTGGCGTGCCGATGAGCGCGTGGTGCAAGCCAAGCAACAGTTCAATTTCCGCTACAACAGCGATTGCCGTGGTACCAGCCTGTTCCGGCCAACCCTGGCGGATGGCAGTGCCGGCACGCCACAAATTCCGGTGGACATGCCGACCTTCGACGAAGTCGTGGGCCCGGTGGTGGCCGCCAAGGATTTCAATAGCTACATCCTCGACCGCTTCAAGCCGTCGAAGCTCAACGTCTATACGATCCACGCAGAAGTAGAAGGGATTCTGATGGCCAATGATTTTCGCCAGTTGCTCGCCCAGGCAGGGCAGCGCGGCATCGCGTTCAAACCGTTGGGCGACCTGTTGCCCGCCGACCTCACCACCCTGCCCCAGCAACACCTGGTGCGTGGTGCGTTGAGCGGCCGTGAAGGCTGGCTCGGAGTGCAAAAGGCATGATCCGGCGCTGGGCCCTGCCCCTGCTCCTGCTGGCCTTCGGGGTGTTCTACCTGATCCCGTTGGCCACCCACGGGCTGTGGATCCCCGACGAAACCCGCTATGCGCAGATCAGCCAGGAAATGCTGCTGACCGGCAAATGGGCCTCGCCACACTTCATGGGGATTCGCTACTTCGAGAAACCGGCGGCCGGTTACTGGATGATCGCGCTGGGCCAGGCGATTTTCGGGCAGAACCTGTTCGGCGTGCGTTTTGCCTCGGCCTTGAGCACTGGCTTGAGCATCCTGCTGGTGTATTTCGTGGCCCGGCGTTTGTGGAACGACCCGCGCAAGAGCCTGGTCAGCGCCGTGCTGTACATGAGTTTTGTCAGCGTCGCGTTCCTGGCGGGCTATGCCAACCTCGACCCGCAGTTCACCTTCTGGGTCAACCTGACCGGGGCGGCGCTGTGGTTCTGCTTCGACAGCACCACCACCCGCGGCCGGCTGTGGTCGTGGGCCTTGCTCGGGTTCGCCTGCGGCATGGGGTTCATGACCAAGGGTTTCCTTGCCTGGTTGCTGCCGGTGCTGATCGCCCTGCCCTACGTGCTCTGGCAAAAACGCATTCGTGAACTGCTCACCTATGGCCTGGTGGCCGTGGTGGTGGCGATTGTCGTGAGCCTGCCCTGGGCGCTGATGGTGCATGCCCAGGAACCGGACTACTGGAATTTCTTCTTCTGGCACGAGCACATCCAGCGCTTTGCCGGCGACGACGCCCAGCACTCCGAGCCCTTCTGGTATTACCTGCCGCTGATGGTTGCGTTCACCCTACCGTGGATGGCGTTGCTGCCGTCCACCGTGAAGCAGGCATGGCTGGAAAAACGCAACAGCAAGGTCGCCTTCCTGCTGCTGTGGCTGCTGATGCCGCTGGCGTTCTTCAGCCTGGCCAAGGGCAAGCTGCCGTCGTACATCATGCCCTGCCTGCTGCCACTGGCGCTGCTGATGGGGCATACCCTCGCCGACAAACTGGCCCAGGCCCGTGGCCGCGTACTGCGCATCAACGGCTGGGTGAATCTGGTCATTGGCATATTGGCGTTGCTGGCCCTGACCTGGTTCCAGCTGAAAAAACCGGTGTACGAGCACGGCCAGGAAACACTCAGCCTGGTGCTGGTGTTCGTCTTCCTGTTCGGCTGGATCATCGCCAACCTGCTGCAAGCCGCCCGCCCGTTGCACATGTGGGCCGCACCGGTGATGGGCAGCTGGTTGCTGGTGGCGCTGGTGCCGGCCGCGTTGCCGCACTCGGTGGTTTATAACAAGACCCCCGACCAGTTCATCATCGACCACCTCCAGGAGCTGCAGCCGACCACTGCGTTGCTGAGCAACGACCTCGGCGCCGCATCGGCCTTGTCATGGCGCCTGCAGCGTCCTGAAGTGATGCTCTACAACACCGTTGGCGAAGTGAAATACGGCATCGCCTTCCCGGACACCGCTTACCGCAAGATCGATGCCGCCAGCGTCCAGCAATGGATGAGCGATGCGCGCAAGCAAGGCTCGGTGGGCGTGGTGATGCGGGTCAAGGGTGACGACGAGCGCCAGGAAGTGGACCTGCTGCCCAAAGACGGCAAGCGTTACGAGCAGGGCAATATCGTGATTCTGATCTTCCCGCAGAGCGCGCCATGACCACTCTGCTGCTGTTGTTAGGTGCCTGCCTGCTGACCTGCATGGGTCAGGTGTCCCAGAAGTTTGCCGTGGAAGGCTGGCGTGACCAGCCCGACGGTTGGGCTCTGAAGCTGCGCTCGCCGTGGCTGTGGTCGGCGCTGGTGTGCCTGGGCCTGGGTTTGCTGGTGTGGCTGCTGGTGTTGCAACGCCTGGAAGTCGGTATCGCCTACCCGATGCTGAGCCTCAACTTTGTATTGGTCACCCTGGTGGCGCGCTTTGTGTTCCATGAACACATCGATGGTCGCCACTGGTTCGGCGTGCTGCTGGTGATTGCCGGTGTGGTGCTGCTGGGGCGCCAGGTATGAGTCGCGCTCGCGGTTTTGCCCTGGCCCTGGGCAGCGTGGCACTGGTCAGCGGCGCGCAGTTGGGCATGCGCTGGAGCATGACGCGCCTGCCACTGCCTGCTGAATGGCTGACAGCACTCGACACGGGCGCCATCGACCTCGGCGCGCTGGGCGTGGTGATCCTGGCGATCATCGCCTATGCCCTGTCGATGCTCTGCTGGCTCGGCGCGCTCAAAGACCTGCCGCTGGGCCGCGCCTATTCGCTGCTCAGCATCAGCTACGCATTGGTCTACCTGCTGGCCGCCAGCCTGCCGGTGTTCAACGAACATTTTTCGCTTTCAAAAACTGCGGGAGTGGCCTTGGTCATTCTCGGAGTCCTGACTATCAACTCTCGTCGTGCTAGCACCACAAGTCCCAGGAATGCCCCATGAAAATCAGTGTATTTGGTAGCGGTTACGTCGGTCTCGTACAGGCCACCGTGTTGGCCGAAGTCGGCCACGATGTCATCTGCATGGACGTTGACGAGAAAAAGGTCAAGTTGCTGCAACAGGGCCATGTGAGCATTTTCGAGCCGGGCCTGGCGGCCATGGTCAAGGAAAACCTCGAAGGCGGACGCCTGACGTTTACCTATGACGAAAAACTCGCGGTCGAACACGGCGAAGTGCTGTTCATCGCCGTGGGTACCCCTTCGGACGAAGACGGCTCGGCCGACCTGAAATACGTGCTGTCCGTGGGCGATGCAGTGGCTCGCCACCGTATCGACCCGGTGATCCTCGTGGAAAAATCCACCGTACCTGTAGGCACTGGCGACACTTTGCGTGCGCACATGGAAAAAGCCCTGCGCATTGCCGGCCGCCACCTGGAGTTCGATATCGTCTCCAACCCGGAATTCCTCAAGGAAGGCTCGGCCGTTGCCGACTGCCGCCGCCCGGACCGGATCGTCATCGGCTGCGAACGTGAGGAAGTGCGCGAGGTGATGCGTGAGTTGTATGCACCGTTCAACCGCAACCACGACCGCATCATCTTCATGGACCTGCGCAGCGCCGAACTGACCAAGTACGCCGCCAACTGCATGCTGGCCACCAAGATCAGCTTTATCAACCAGATCGCCGAACTGGCCGAACACCTGGGCGCCGACATCGAAGCCGTGCGCCTGGGCATTGGTGCCGACTCGCGTATCGGCTACCACTTCATCTACCCGGGCTGTGGTTATGGCGGCTCGTGTTTCCCCAAGGACATGCGCGCCCTGATCCACAGCGCCAAGGCCGCCAACTGCTCCAGCGACCTGCTGGAAGCCGTGGAAGCCATCAACCAGCGCCAGAAGAGCAAGCTGTTCGAACGTGCCAATGCATTCTTCAAGGGCGACCTGCGTGGCAAGACCTTCGCCTTGTGGGGCCTGGCGTTCAAGCCCAACACCGACGACATGCGCGATGCGCCAAGCCGGGTGCTGATGGAAGCCTTGTGGGCCGCCGGCGCCAATGTACGTGCGTTTGACCCGGAAGCCATGCAGGAAACCCAGCGCATCTACGGTGATGACCCGCGCCTGATGCTGATGGGCACCCCGGAATCCACCCTGAGTGGCTCTGACGCCTTGATCATCTGCACCGAATGGCAACAGTTCAAGGCACCGGACTTCGACCTGATCCAGCAACGCCTGAAAACCCCGGTGATCTTCGACGGCCGCAACCTGTACGACGGCGAACGCCTGGCACGCAAAGGCATCCAGTACTTCCCGATGGGCCGCGGCGATTCCTGCAACTTGCCGATCCCCCAGCAAAACTGGGCGCCTCAGGCCGAGGAAGCCTGAGACGTGGACAAAGCTCATCGGTCCCTGCTCAGCCCGACGATCCGCCGCCACTCATGGATCCTGGGGCTGCTGGCCCTGATCCTGTTTGTCGCGGGCAACTGGAACCAGGCAATCATCGGCTTTGACTCGCGCTTCGTGCTGTTCGCCCAGGAGATGCTGCGCCACGGGCCGGGGTTCTTCCCGACCACGTACGGGCAACCTTATGCCGATTACCTGGCCACCTCGACGCTGCTGACCTGGCTGCTGTCGGTGCCCCTGGGGCAGGTCACCAGCCTGACGGCCTGGCTGCCCACGGCCATCGCTTCGGCACTGATCGTGGTGCTGCTCTACCGGCTGACCGCGCCCTACTCCCGGCGCTGGGCACTGCTGAGCATCGCGGTGATGCTGCTCAGCAGTACCTTCATCAGCGAAACCCGCGCGGTGTCCCTCGACCAGATGCTGGCGGCAGTGGCCCTGACAGTCTTCTACCTGGGTTACGCCCACGACCACTTCGGCGCCGGCAAGCGCCTGCACTGGCTGTTTGCGCTGCTGATCGTGGGGTTCGCGATCCGTGGGCCGATCGGCCTGGTGATCCCCACCGGCATGCTGTGCAGCTATTACCTGATCAATCGGCAATGGCGCCAGCTCTTCAGTTTCGGCCTGCTGGCGTTGGCGTTACTGGCGGCGTGCGTGGGCCTGCTGCTGCTGCTGGCCAAGCTCAGTGGCGGTGAAACGTTCATGCAGGACGTGATCCGCATGCAGTTCCTGGGTCGCATGGACGGCACCGAAGGCTCCGGCAGCGCGCTGTATTACTTCAGCAGTTCGCTGGGTAACTACGCGCCGGCGTATCCGTTGGCAATACTCGCGCTGATTGCGATTGTCGCCGGTGGCCGCGAGGACAAGGGCCCGGCGCTGAAACTGGTGCTGTACTGCCTCGCCGCCGGCTTGATCGTGATGATCGGCTTGTCGGTGCCCCAGGCGAAAAAAGCGCGCTATGTGCTGCCGATGCTGCCCCTGGCCGCGATCATCGCCGCGTATCCGTTCCAGGTGTCGCGGGGCAGACTGTTCGCCGGGCTGCGCTGGCTGATGCTGGGGTTGTGGACGGTCATTCCGGGGCTGCTGATCGCAGGCTTGTTCGTGGCGCGTCACCGCTTCCCCGAGCAGATTGGCAGCCTCAATCCGGTGTTCGGGATCCTGATTGCGATCCAGGTACTGGTGCTGGGCTTGCTGTTCAACCGGCGGCTTCGCTACGTGGGCCCGGCCTTCGCCGCGGTATTGGCGGTGTGGCTGGCGTATATCGTGATGGTCGAGCCGCTGGAGCGCCGGTTGTATGACACGCGCACCTTTACCCTCCAGGCCCACGCGCTGACCCAGCTACAACCGGCGCCGCTGGTATTGCACGCACTGGGCAAGGACGCAAAAGCCATCAAGTTCATGGTCAACCTCGATTGCGACCGGGTGCCGTTGTTTACCCAGTTGCCTGCCGACCTGGCGCCGATCCAGGCTCCTGCATGGCTGATCATGAGCCAGTCGGACTATGAAGCGTTGAGCGACCCGCGTTTTCGTTCACTGCAGCCGGTACTGACCGGCCAGTTCGACAAGAACCCTTACGTACTGCTGCATTTGATCAAACCCGCACAACCTTGATACAGGGCGCGGGATAAGCGGAACCAACCGCTTATCCCGCGCCAGTACATTCAGTAGTTATAAATCCAAGTGTATGTAAGAAACTTCTTTGCCCATTCAACTTCGAAACTTTTAGCGTAGCAACTATCGAGAAACATCCTACGCATCTATACGCTGCTACCGATAAGACGCCCTCTTCCCGCCCCTAGCCCTCGACTGTAGACTCGCCTGCAAAGCGAGTTAATTATTTAATACCTTTTAACTATTTTCAGAAGTTCCAAAGGTGCGGTGTAAGGCATTCCTGTTACTTTCGAAAGAAACTCGACGAACGTAGCAGCAAGCCATCAATCAAGACATGCCCCGCTTAAACGAACAGTCGAAATAACAATAAAGACCTTTTAAACAGCATTCAGCGCTGCCGTTTATTTCATTTAGAGGAATGTTTTGTGTCCGACCGTCGATTGCCCGACCCCTCAACCTCTGACGCTGTCGCGCCTTTGTCCCGCGACAGAGTCAATGCGGGTTACATCCCGCTGCCAAAACTGGATCGGCTGATGGAACTGCGTGATGCACTGGTGGTGCTCAAGGGGCCATTGGCCAACAATCCATCGCTGCGGGAAAATGTACAAAACCTGCTGATCAACGAGGAAACCGATGACCGTGTGCTGGGCAAGATCAGCAACCCCATGCCACCGCCAACCCGCCTGATACCGTTTGGCTGACACGTTTTACTGCAAAAATACTGCACTTGACCTGCATTAATATGCATTGGCAGCAGTCTTCATCGATTGGCACACTGCGCAGGTTCCTCCCCCAAATGCAGGAACTTCTTTAAAGGGCTTTTCCGGGAAACCAGGCAAGCCTTTTTTTTCGCCCGCTTTTCACGGATCGTCTGTCAATGCTCGCTCGCTGGTTACCCGCTGCCATCAATACCCGCCCTGCCGAATGGAGTCGTGCCGCCATCGGCATGGCCCTGGGCACACTGTTCAGCGTCTGGGTGTGCGCCCAGGTGTTCGGCACCGAGGTGGCCCTGCACCTGATAGGCCCGCTGGGAGCCTCGGCGGTGCTGCTGTTTGCCGTATCCTCCGGCGCGCTGGCCCAGCCCTGGTCGATCATCGGCAGCTACCTGTGTGCCGGGATTGTTGCGCTGCTGGTGGCCCGGGTATTGGGCCGAACGCTGGGCAGCGCATGCCTGGCTGCCGGGATGACCGTGATCCTGATCTGCTGGCTGCGCTGCCTGCATCCACCGGCGGGCGGCCTGGCCATGAGCCTGGTGCTGGCTGACCCTGCCTCGATTGCCATGGGCTGGCACGAACTTGCCGCAGTCATGCTGGGAGCCACAGCCTTGTTGGCCTGCGCGCTGGCCTACAACAACGCCACGCGC
Source organism: Pseudomonas sp. NPDC087814 (assembly GCF_044742865.1). Lineage (NCBI taxonomy): Bacteria > Pseudomonadati > Pseudomonadota > Gammaproteobacteria > Pseudomonadales > Pseudomonadaceae > Pseudomonas > Pseudomonas sp. NPDC087814. The sequence continues at coordinate 146,132 of NZ_JBIUVK010000003.1, forward strand.
ACGCGTTACCCCAAGGGCACCCGCGAACCGGCTGCGCCGATCTTTATGCCAATGGCCACCGAAAACCCCGGGATCAGCGCCGAGGACCTCAAGCAGGCCCTCGCCGAGCGCGAGCAGTTCCTGGACGTTACCCCGCAGGAGCTGGAAGAGCTGATCCAGGCCAGCGAGCGGTATGCCCGACGGCGCACCATCGGCGCGGTTTTCCAGCACCAGGGCCAGCCTCCTCCATAAGGCAAAAATGCAAAAACGACCTGCATGATTCCGACTTGTACTGGGCAAATTTGCACTGGTACGATCGCGAGATGGTTCGCCCGCGAACATCTTGATAAAGAACAATAAAAGCAGGGAGTTAGAGATGACTGCTCAGGTTTCATCCGAGGCAAGCAGCGCCGGGATTGTGCAAGACGAGGTCCTGGCGCACGTACGCAACCATATTGGCCACCTGACCCTCAATCGCCCCGCAGGCCTTAACGCCCTCACCCTGGACATGGTCCGCAGCCTCAGCCGGCATTTGCAGGCGTGGGCGGAGGATCCCCAGGTGCATGCCGTGGTGTTGCGCGGTGCCGGTGAAAAAGCCTTCTGCGCCGGCGGCGACATTCGCTCGCTGTACGACAGCTTCAAGAGCGGCGACACCCTCCACGAAGACTTCTTCGTCGAGGAATACGCCCTCGACCTCGCCATTCACAACTATCGCAAACCGGTCCTGGCACTGATGGACGGCTTCGTCCTTGGCGGTGGCATGGGCCTGGTGCAAGGCGCCGACCTGCGGGTGGTCACCGACCGCAGCCGCCTGGCAATGCCCGAGGTGGCCATCGGGTATTTCCCTGACGTGGGCGGCAGCTATTTCCTGCCGCGCATTTCCGGGGAACTGGGGATCTACCTCGGGGTGACCGGCGTGCAGATTCGCGCCGCCGACGCCCTGTATTGCGGCCTGGCGGACTGGTACCTCGACAGCACCCGGCTCGCCGACCTCGACCAGCGCCTGGACCGCCTGGAATGGCACGATTCTCCCCTCAAGGACCTGCAAGGCCTGCTGGCCAGCCTCGCGGTGCAACAATTGCCCGACGCCCCTCTGGCGGCGCTACGCCCAGCCATCGATCACTTCTTTGCCTTGCCGGACGTGCCGAGCATCGTTGAGCAATTGCAGCAAGTCACCGTCGCCGACAGCCATGACTGGGCATTGACCACCGCCAGCCTGATGCAGACGCGCTCCCCCCTGGCCATGGCCGTGACCCTGCAGATGCTGCGTCGCGGGCGCCACCTGCCGCTGGAGCAGTGCTTTGCCCTGGAACTGCACCTGGACCGCCAATGGTTTGCCCGTGGCGACCTGATCGAAGGCGTCCGCGCCCTGCTGATCGACAAGGACAAAACCCCTCGCTGGAACCCTCCAACCCTGCAGGCGTTGGAGGCTGATCATGTCGAAAGCTTCTTCCGCGACTTCGACAAGAACGGGAACTAAATCATGCAAGATATTGAATTTACAGAAGAACAAGTGATGATCCGCGACATGGCGCGGGACTTTGCCCGTGGCGAAATCGCCCCCCACGCCCAGGCTTGGGAAAAGGCCGGCTGGATCGACGATGCCCTGGTCGCCAAGATGGGCGAGTTGGGTTTGCTGGGCATGGTGGTGCCTGAAGAATGGGGCGGCACCTACGTCGACTACGTGGCCTACGCCCTGGCAGTGGAAGAGATTTCCGCTGGCGACGGCGCTACCGGCGCACTGATGAGTATCCATAATTCAGTGGGTTGCGGGCCAATCCTCAACTACGGCTCACAAGCACAAAAGGAAACCTGGCTGGCGGAACTGGCCAGCGGCCAGGCCATCGGTTGCTTCTGCCTTACCGAACCCCAGGCCGGTTCCGAAGCGCACAACCTGCGCACCCGTGCCGAACTGCGGGACGGCCAGTGGGTGATCAACGGCGCCAAGCAGTTTGTCAGCAACGGCAAGCGCGCCAAGCTGGCGATCGTATTTGCAGTGACCGACCCGGAGCTGGGCAAGAAAGGCATCTCGGCGTTCCTGGTGCCGACCAACACCCCGGGCTTCGCGGTGGACCGTACCGAACACAAGATGGGCATTCGTGCCTCCGACACCTGTGCCGTCACCCTCAACCAGTGCACCGTACCGGAAGCCAACCTGCTGGGTGAACGCGGCAAGGGCCTGGCCATCGCCCTGTCCAACCTCGAAGGCGGACGCATCGGGATTGCCGCCCAGGCGCTGGGTATCGCCCGTGCCGCCTTTGAGGCCGCGCTGGCCTATGCCCGTGACCGGGTGCAGTTCGACAAGGCGATCATCGAGCACCAGAGCGTGGCCAACTTGCTGGCCGACATGCAAACCCGGCTGAATGCGGCGCGCCTGCTGATCCTGCATGCCGCCCGATTGCGCAGTGCGGGCAAGCCATGCCTGTCGGAGGCCTCCCAGGCCAAGCTGTTTGCCTCGGAAATGGCCGAGAAGGTGTGCTCTTCAGCCATGCAGATTCATGGGGGTTATGGCTATCTGGAGGACTACCCGGTGGAGCGTTACTACCGGGATGCGCGGATTACCCAGATTTACGAGGGCACCAGCGAGATTCAGCGGATGGTGATTGCCAGAGAATTGAAAAACTACCAGCTGTAACAGGTATTTCGCATAACCCATGTGGGAGCGGGCTTGCTCGCGAAGGCGGTGGATCAGTCGATACATCGGGTGACTGTAATACCGCCTTCGCGAGCAAGCCCGCTCCCACATTTTTTGATCTTCAGCGTTTCAGGACAGTGTTTACTTGTCCTTGAACTCCGGCGCACGCTTGGCCACAAACGCCGCCATGCCTTCCTTCTGATCCAGCGTGGCAAACGCCGCGTGGAACACCCGGCGCTCAAAGCGCACGCCTTCGGACAGGCTCACTTCAAACGCGCGGTTCACGCTTTCCTTGACCATCATGCTGATGGGCACCGACTTGCCGGCGATCAGGGTCGCGACCTTCAATGCTTCGTCCAACAGCTCATCCGCCGGCACTATGCGCGCGACGATCCCGCAGCGCTCGGCTTCCACCGCATCGATAAAGCGCCCGGTCAGGCACATTTCCATGGCTTTGGCCTTGCCCACGGCGCGGGTCAGGCGCTGGGTGCCGCCCATGCCCGGCAGCACGCCGAGGTTGATTTCCGGCTGGCCAAACTTGGCGTTGTCACCCGCCAGGATGAAGTCGCACATCAAGGCCAGTTCACAGCCGCCACCCAGGGCAAACCCGTTGACCGCCGCGATGATCGGCTTGCGGCGGTTGGCCACGCGGTCGCTGTCGCTGAACAGGTCGTCGAGGTAGATCTGCGGGTAGGTCAGCTCGGCCATTTCCTTGATGTCGGCACCGGCGGCAAAGGCTTTTTTCGAGCCGGTTAGCACGATGCAGCCGATTTCCGGGTTGGCTTCCAGGCTGTCCAGCGCCTGGTTCAGCTCGCTGACCAGTTGCGCGTTCAGGGCGTTCAGCGCTTGCGGGCGATTGAGGGTGATCAGCCCGACCCGGCCCTGCACGTCCAGCAAAATGCTTTCGTAACTCATAGAGACTCCTCAGAGATTGCGTGAAATGACCATGCGTTGAATATCGCTGGTGCCTTCGTAAATCTGGCAGACCCGCACATCGCGGTAGATCCGCTCCAGGGGAAAGTCGCTCAGGTAACCGTAACCGCCGAGGGTTTGCAAGGCTGCCGAGCAGACCTTTTCGGCCATTTCCGAAGCAAACAGCTTGGCCATGGACGCTTCCACCAGCGCCGGCTTGCCGCTGTCACGCAGGGCGGCGGCGTAATGCACCATCTGCCGCGCCACGGCGATTTGCGTCGCCATGTCCGCCAGGCGGAAGGCCACGGCCTGGTGCTCGATGATCGGCTTGCCAAAGCTTTCCCGCTCGCGGGCGTAGTCCCGGGCCGCTTCAAATGCCGCCCGTGCCATGCCTACCGCTTGCGAAGCAATGCCGACACGCCCGCCTTCGAGGTTGGCCAGGGCGATCCGGTAGCCTTCGCCCTCCTCGCCCAAACGATTGGCCACCGGCACCTGCACATCCTCAAACAGGATCTGGCAGGTGTCGGAAGCATGCTGGCCGAGCTTGTCCTCGACCCGCGCGACGCTGTAGCCCGGCGAGTCGGTGGGCACGATAAAGGCGCTGATGCCGCGTTTGCCGGCAGCCGGATCGGTGACTGCAAACACAATCACGATCCCGGCGTTTTGCCCGGAGGTGATGAACTGCTTGCAGCCATTCAAGACGTAGTGATCGCCCTCCAGCCGGGCACGGGTTTTCAGGCCGCTGGCGTCGGAACCGGCCTGGGGCTCGGTCAAGGCAAACGCACCGAGCATCGCACCACTGGCCAGGGGCTTGAGGAACTGCTCGCGCTGTTGATCATTGCCGAACTTGAGGATCGGCACGCAGCCCACGGAGTTGTGCACGCTCATGATGGTCGAGCAGGCGCCGTCACCGGCAGCGATCTCTTCCAGGGCCATGGCGTAGGCCAGGTAGCCGGTATCACAGCCGCCCCATTGCTCCGGGACCAGCATGCCGAAAAAGCCCAGCTCGGCCATTTCACCAATGGCTTCCTTGGGAAAGCGATGCTCGCGGTCCCACTCGGCAGCGAACGGTTTAAGGCGTTCCTGGGCAAATTGCCGGGCGGCTTCGCTGATTTGCAGTTGTTCGTCATTCGGCAGCATAGGTGTTCCTTAGTACAGGCATTCAACGGCCATGGCCGTGGCTTCACCGCCGCCGATGCAGATAGCTGCAACGCCGCGCTTGAGGCCTTTCTGGCGCAGGGCCGAAAGCAGGGTCACCAGGATCCGCGCGCCGGACGCGCCAATCGGATGGCCCAGGGCACAGGCACCGCCGTGGATGTTGACCTTGCTGTGGGGAATCTCCAGCTTGCTCATGGTCACCAGGCTGACCACGGCAAAGGCTTCGTTGATTTCAAACAGGTCGACTTCGTCGAGGTTCCAGCCGGTCTTGCTCATCAGCTTGCGGATCGCCCCCACCGGCGCTACCGGGAACAGGCCAGGCTCATCGGCAAACGCCGCGTGGCCATGGATCACCGCCAGAGGCTTGAGCCCGCGCTTGTGCGCTTCGGACTGGCGCATCAGCAGCAGCGCCGCCGCACCGTCGGAAATCGAACTGGAGTTGGCTGCCGTCACCGTGCCGCCCTCACGGAAGGCCGGCTTCAGGGTGGCGATCTTGTCCAGCTTGGCTTTCGGCGGCTGTTCGTCGTGGATGATGGTTTTCTGTTCCTTGCCCACGGTGACCTGCACCGGGACGATTTCGGCGATGAAGTTGCCGTCGGTGATCGCCTGTTGCGCACGGGTCAGGGACGCAATCGCGAACGCGTCCTGGGCCTCGCGGGAAAAGCCGTTGTGCTCGGCGCAGTCCTCGGCAAAGGTGCCCATCAGGCGGCCCTTGTCGTAGGCGTCTTCAAGGCCGTCGAGGAACATGTGGTCGAGCACCCGGCCGTGGCCCATGCGATAGCCGCTGCGGGCACGGTCCAGCAGGTACGGCGCGTTGGACATGCTCTCCATGCCACCGGCGATGACCACCTCCACGCTGCCTGCCAGCAACGCGTCATGGGCCAGGATCGTGGCTTCCATGCCCGAGCCGCACATCTTGTTGAGGGTGGTGCAGCGCGTGGACTTGTCCAGGCCAGCACCCAGCGCCGCCTGGCGTGCCGGCGCCTGGCCGAGGCCGGCGGGCAGCACGCAGCCGAACAGCACTTCATCCACGGCATCGGAAGCGATACCGGCGCGTTCGACCGCTGCACGAATCGCCGCAGCGCCCAGTTGCGGAGCGGTGAGGCCTTTGAGATCACCCTGGAACCCGCCCATCGGGGTGCGTACCGCGCTGACAATAACGATTGGATCAGTCATGAAAAATCTCCTTATTTGGCTGCCATGCGCAAGGCGCCGTCGAGACGGATCACCTCGCCGTTAAGCATGCTGTTTTCAATGATATGCCGCACCAGCGCGGCGTACTCGCCCGGCTTGCCCAGGCGCGGCGGGAATGGCACGCCGGCGGCGAGGGATTCGCGCACTTGCGGCGTCATGCCCGCCATCATCGGAGTTTCGAAAATACCGGGGGCGATGGTCATCACCCGAATCCCGTAGCGCGCCAGTTCGCGGGCCGCCGGCAGGGTCAGGCTGGCAATCGCGCCCTTGGAAGCGGCATAGGCCGCCTGGCCGACCTGGCCGTCAAACGCTGCCACTGAAGCGGTATTGATGATCACACCGCGCTCGCCATCGGCATTCGCCTCGGTTTCAGCGATAGCCGCTGCAGCCAGGCGCAGCAGGTTGAAACTGCCGATCAGGTTGACGTTGATCACCTGGGCGAAGTTGGCCAGCACGTGCGGGCCATTTTTGCCGAGGATTTTCTCGCCCCGCACCACACCGGCACAGTTGACCAACCCATGCAAACCGCCAAAGGCGGCGACGGTGGCCTGTACCGCCGCTTCGGCAGCGGCTTCCTGGCTGATATCGGCGACCGCGCTGCGGGCCTGCGCGCCGAGCTTTTGCGCCTGGGCGGCCACTGCGTCGGCGTTCAGGTCCACCAGCATCACCTTGGCTCCGGCCGCCACGAGCATCTCGGCGGTTGCCGCGCCGAGGCCTGAAGCGCCACCGCTGACCAGAAAAACCTTGTTCTCAATCTGCATCATTGTTTCCTTGAAGAATGGGTCACGCCGTGGCCGCCTGGGCCTTGGCAATTTCCTGATTACGCAAAATGAAGCGTTGCAGCTTGCCGCTCGGGGTCTTGGGCAGCTCGCTGACAAATTCGATTTCCCGCGGGTACGAGTGAGCGGCCAGGCGCTTGCGCACGTGCTGGCGCAGCTCTTCGGCCAGGGCCGGCTCGGCGCGGTACTGCTCGCTGAGCACCACAAACGCCTTGACGATCTCGGTGCGTTCCGGACATGGCTTGCCCACTACGGCGGCCTCCACCACGGCCGGATGCTCGATCAAGGCGCTCTCTACGTCGAACGGCCCCACGCGATAGCCGGAGGTGGTGATCACATCGTCGCTGCGCCCGACAAAGCTGATGCTGCCATCGGGGTTCAGCTCCACCGTATCGCCGCTGAGGTAGTACTTGCCGACGAAGGCCTTGGTCTTGACGCCGTCATAACCGGCAAACCAGCACATCGGCGATTGCTCGCGGTCGATGGCGAGGATGCCCGGTTGGCCGGCGGGCAATTCCTGATGGTTGTCGTCCAGCACCACAATGCGATGGCCCGGCGAGGCAAAGCCCGCGGAGCCGACGTGCACCGGATGCTCCAGGCCATGGTGATTGCACAGCACCATGCCCAACTCGGTCTGGCCGTAGTGGTCGTGGATGGTCACGCCGAGGTTATCGGCGAACCAGCGGATCACTTCCGGGTTAAGCGGCTCGCCGGCACTGCTGACAATACGCAGCTTGCCCTTGATCGACTTGGCGAACTGCTCGCCCCCGGCGATCAGCAGGCGATAGGCCGTGGGAGAACCGGTGAGGTTGGTAATCCCGTATTTGTTGATGACACGGCATGTGCTTTCGAGGGTGAACGGGCCATCGTAGAAGGTGATCGGGTGGCCCATGGACAAGGGGCCGGTCACGCCGAAATAGATGCCGTAGGCCCAGCCCGGGTCGGCGACGTTCCAGAATGCGTCTTCGGGGCGCAGGTCGACGGCGTCGCGGGTGTAGCTCTGGAACGCAACGATTGCCTTGAGCGGCACGGCCAGGGCTTTCGACGGGCCGGTGGTGCCTGAGGTGAACATCAGCAGGAACGGGTCGTCGGCGCCCAGCAATACGGGTTCGCAGAGGTTGGAATAGTTGGGCAGCTCGGCCCAGAAGCTGAAATCGCCGCGCACGATGCCTTCGCCGTTGGGGCCGGCGACGGTGACGATGGTCGGGCAGTCGGCCACTTCCGTCAGTTTGGGACGGTTTACTGCATCGGTCACCACCAGCGCGGCGCCGGAGCTGTTCAGGCGGTGTTCGATGGCCTTGGGGCCGAAGGCGGTGAACAGCGGCTGATAGACCGCGCCGATGCGCCAGGTGGCGAGGACGACCACCAGCAGCTCGGCGGTGCGTGGCAGGAGGCCTGCCACCTTGTCGCCGCGATTGACGCCCTGGGCCAGGAGGAAGTTGGCGAAGCGTGCGGCCTGGTCTTGCAGCTGGGTGAAGGTGGACGTGGCGCTGCGGCCGTCCTTGCCCTCCCAGAACAGTGCGATGCGGCCAGGTAATGCGTGGCGGTCGCAGCATTCGACGCAGGCGTTGAGGGCCTGCAGGTTGCCCGACAAGGCAGCGTCGACGGTGTGTTGGTAGTTGAACTGGGTGGTGGCAGCCGAGTAATCACGCATCGCTTCAAATCCCTGTGTGTTTTTTATTTTCAGGATGGGTACGTAGACCGGTGAAATAGTCGCTCTAGAGCGGTGGGTGGGCAATGGTCAAAGCTTTCAACTTGGTTGACTGGTTTGGCCAATGGGGGGCGCTGTTTGGTGTGTGTATATCCGTTTTTTGGGTGATGGCTTGTATTGGTTCCGCTCTCACAGCGGCTCACTTTTGAACAGCGCAAAAGAGTGTTGAAGAGCAAAATCAAAAGCTAAAGCGGGCACGGTCCAAATGTGGGAGCGGGCTTGCTCGCGAAGGTCGTTAACGATGACGCTGGCATTCTGGATGAACGCGGCGCCCTCAGATTTTTCGCGAGCAAGCCCGCTCCCACAGAAAAGCAGATCTGCTTTCGCTCTGGTCACCGAAAAAACGGATATGTACTCAATCCCGATAGACCCCACCAATCACCCAGTCAGCCCAAGCAATTGGACGCAACGCAAACATGCTTCTAACCTGACAGCCTGCGCCACCCAAGAAGCCCGCCCATGATCGTCCGTCCCAAACCCAACCTGCTCGGCATCCTGTTCTCCCTCAAGGGCTCGATCGCCAAACGCATTGCGCTGCGCAGCCTGCTGGTCACCCTCCTGGCCTCAGTCATCGTGCTGGTAGAAACCCTGCACCCGGCCTACTTTTCCAAGGTCAACGCCACACCCTTCACACTGCTGGGGCTGTCACTGTCCATCTTCATGAGCTTTCGCAACAACGCCTGCTACGACCGCTGGTGGGAAGGCCGCAAACAACTGGGCCAGATGATCATCGAGATCCGCTCACTGATCCGCGAAACCCAGGTCCTCAACCCTGCCGAACGCAAACACGTCCTGCGCAGCCTGTGCGGTTTCGCCCATGGCCTGATCGCCCGCCTGCGCCTGGAAGACGAAAGCCAGGCGATCAAACCGTGGGCCAACCCAGAACCCGGCCACCCGAACCTCCCCGACAGCATCCTGCAAGACCTCGGCGCCCGCTGCTCGAACCTCGCCGAACAGGGCCACATCAGCGACTGGCGCTACACCCAACTGGAAACCCGGCTGTACGGCCTGAGCCAGGTCCAGGCCTCCTGCGAGCGGATCAAACACACCCCGCTGCCCTTCCCCTACACCTTGCTGCTGCACCGCACCATCTACCTGTTCTGTATCCTGCTGCCCTTCGCCATGGCCGAGCCGCTGGGCTGGCTGACCCCGGTGTTCACCGCCATCGTCAGCTACACCTTCTTCGGCCTGGACGAAATCGGCGACGACCTCGAAGACCCGTTCGGCTTCGACGAAAACGACCTGCCCTGCAACGCCATCGTGCGCACCCTGGAGCGCGAGATTCTCGCCGCCCTCGGCGAAACCACGCTGCCGCCGGCCCTTGAGCCGATTGAGTTCGTGCTGACGTGATGCGGGTTTGACACTCGCGATAACCTGACCGAAGCTGATGGCTTTGCACTAGCTGCCCAGCTTTCGGACGCCTGCATGTCAAAGTCACGCCGTTACTCCATCGTCGGCCTGTGCGCCCTGTTGTTTATTGTGCTGATCACCTGGTATTTCACCCGCACCACGCCGGTGGTGGTACCCCCGGCCATCGCCCATGGTTACGCCAAGGCCTTGAAACAGGCGCACAACGGTGAACCCGGCGCTGCCCGGGTGCTGTATCAACAGTTGGGCCGCCCGGACCTCTCCGATGTGCGCCGCGCCGCCCTGCATGCCGAACTGCCCAACTACCCCAGCCCCCAGGCCCTCAAGTTGGCGGACAAGGACCTGGCCAACGACGCACCGATGGTGCGCGAGGCGGCGATTCACAGCATTGTCGGCCTGGTGCCCAGCGGCCAGCGCACGCTGTTGCTCGGGCCACTGCTGGATGACCCCGAGCAAAGCGTCAGGTTTGCCGCGGCCAATGCCTTGCTCGGGCTGTCCCCGGATACCCTGGGCCTGTACTTCGGCCCGTTGCAGCAAGTGCTCGACGAATACGTAAAGCTGCTCAAGGGCCAACCCGAAAGCCCCGAAGGCTGGATCCAGCTGGCACGCCTGTACATTCACAGCGCGCTGCTGCCCGACGCACAAAACGCCCTGGAGCAGGCGATGCGCCTGCAACCGGACAACCTGCAAGCCGTGGTCGCGCAAATTGAACTGCTGGACAAGCAGGGCAAGGTCGACGAGTCCCGCCAACTCCTGGCCAAACAGTTGCAGGCCCACCCCGATTCGGCCTACCTGCAACATGCCCTGGGCATGTGGCTGCTGCACCATGGCGAGCGCGCCTTTGCCCTGCTCAGCCTGTCCCGAGCGGTGGAGCTCGAACCGAACAACCAGGATTACCGCTACGACCTGGCCACCACCCTGCACGCCCAGCAGGAACTGGAGGCCGCCCAGCGCCAGCTGGAAGAAATCATCCAGCGCAACCCGGCCAATCGCAAAGCCAGGGTGCTGCTGGTCAATTACTGGAAGGAAACCGGCCAGTTGCAGAATGTGCAGGTGCTGCTGGCACAGCTTGAACAGCAGAATCCGGACGACCCGGCGCTGCAACAGGGCCTGTAAAAGCGGTATTTGATACAAAACGTTGAACCGCCACACGGCGCCAAGGTCAAGTAAATATGGCGCGCCCCAGACGGCGCTGCCGACTACTTATTTGTGACCCGAGGGCACTTCTTGTCTACATCCAAAGAGCTGTTCACAGCAAAGGCGGCCACCGGTATTGAAGGTCTGGACGACATTCTTGCCGGAGGGCTTTCCCGTAGCCATTTGTTCCTGCTGGAAGGTGAACCCGGCACCGGTAAAACCACCGTGGCCCTGCATTTCCTCCAGGCCGGCGCAAAAAACGGCGAACGATCGCTGTACATCACCCTGTCGGAAACCGAGCGCGAGTTGCGCCAGGGTGCCAAGTCCCATGGTTGGGACCTGGACGAACACATTCACATCTTTGAACTGACTCCCCCCGAAAGCCTGCTCAATGCCGAGCACCAGCAAAGCCTCCTGTATTCCTCGGACCTTGAGCTGGGCGAAGCCACCCGGCAGATCTTCGAAGTGGTGGAACGGGTCAAGCCTACCCGCGTCGTGATCGACAGCCTTTCGGAAATCCGCCTGCTGGCGCAAAGCTCCCTGCGCTATCGCCGGCAGATCCTGGCGATCAAGCACTACTTCGTGCGCTACGACGCCACCGTGCTGCTGCTGGACGACCTGACCACCGAGTCCCTCGACAAGACCGTACACAGCGTGGCCCACGGTGTGATTCGCCTGGAAGAACTGACCCCCAACTACGGTGCCGAGCGCCGCCGCGTACGGATAGTGAAATACCGTGGGCAGAAGTACCGTGGCGGTTTTCACGACTTCACCATCATGGAAGACGGCGTACATGTGTTCCCGCGCCTGGTGGCAGCCGAGCACCGTGGCGGCTACAACCGCCAGACCCTTACCAGCGGCATCCGCGAGATGGACGCCCTGTTGGGCGGCGGGATCGAGACAGGTTCCAGCACCTTGATCCTGGGCCCGGCCGGTACCGGCAAATCGCTGATCTCGATGATCTTTGCCGCGGCAGCCGTCTCCCGGGGCGAAAAAGCCGCGCTGTTCATTTTTGACGAAGAGCTGGGCCTGCTGTTCGAGCGCATGAAGAACATGGGCATCGACCTGGAGGCCCTGCAAGCCACCGGCAACCTGCTGATCGAACAGGTAGACGCCGCCGAGTTGTCCCCCGGCGAGTTCTCCCATCGGGTGCGCCGCTGTGTGGACGAACGCGGGATCAAGACCGTAGTGATCGACAGCGTCAATGGCTATCAGGCCGCGATGCCGGAAGAGAACGCGTTGATCCTGCACATGCACGAACTGCTGCTGTACCTCAACCGCCGTGGCGCTGCGACCTTCATGACCGTCGCCCAGCACGGGCTGGTGGGGGACATGCAGGCGCCGGTGGACATTACCTATCTGGCCGACACCGTGATCCTGCTGCGTTACTTCGAAGCGCTGGGCAAGGTGCGGCGTGCGATTTCGATCATCAAGAAACGCACCGGCAGCCACGAATCGACCATTCGCGAATACCGCATCGGCAGTCGTGGCATGACCATCGGCGAACCGCTTGATGCGTTCCAGGGTGTATTGCGCGGCGTACCGACCTACATGGGCACCGACAACCCGCTGCTCAAGGATGAAAGTTCATGAGTGGCCTGCCGGCCATTTTCGAACGGGCGATTATTCTGGCGCCCCTGGGTCGCGACAGCTCCCTGGCGTTGATGATGCTCAATGAGGCTGGTTTCAACGGCATCATCGCCAGCCATTTGCAGATGCTCTGCGAGGAGCTGGAGCACGGTGCCGGCTTGCTGGTCATTGCTGCCGAAGCCCTGCGCGGTATCGACCTGGAACCGCTGCTCACGTACCTGCATCAGCAACCGGCGTGGTCAGACCTGCCGATTGTGCTGATGACGCACCACGGCGGCAGCGAACAGAATGGCTCGTCGCACCTGAGCACCTTGCTGGGCAACGTGACGTTCCTGGAGCGTCCGTTCCACCCGATCACCCTGATCAGCCTCGTGACCACGGCGCTGCGCGGACGTCGTAGGCAATACGAGGCCCGCGACCGGCTGATCGACCTGAGCCAGAGCGAGCAGCGCCTGCAAAGCACCCTGGAAACCCTTGAGCAACAGGTGGAAGAACGCACGGCGCAGTTGCGCAATAACGAAGAAGCGTTGCGCCAGTCACAGAAAATGGAAGCCGTCGGCCAATTGACCGGCGGCATCGCCCATGACTTCAACAACATGCTGACCGGCATCATCGGCAGCCTGGAACTGCTGCGCAGGCGCGTGGCTCGGGGCCGCACCGAAGACCTCGACAGCCTGATCGACCTGGGTGTCACGTCGGCCAACCGCGCAGCAGCCCTGACCCACCGCCTGCTGGCCTTCTCCCGGCGCCAGTCGCTGGATTCGAAACCGGTGCAGATCAATCAGCTGGTGAGCTCCATGGGTGAGCTGCTGCAACGCAGCCTGAATGAAAGTATTGCCCTGGATATCCGCCTGACCGAGCAACTCTGGACCGCCGAAGCCGACCCCAACCAGCTGGAAAGCGCCCTGCTCAACCTCGCCATCAATGCCCGGGATGCGATGCCCAACGGCGGCAAACTGGTGGTGGAAACCACCAACCGCCACCTGGACAGTGTGTTTACCGCAGCCTACGGCACCCTCACCCCTGGCGACTATGTGGAACTGAGCGTCAGCGACACCGGTTGCGGCATGCCCGAGAGCGTGATCAGCCGTGCATTTGACCCGTTCTTCACCACCAAACCCATCGGCCAGGGCACCGGGCTGGGGTTGTCGATGATCTACGGGTTTGCGCGCCAATCCCACGGGCATGTGTCGATCCACAGTGTGGTGGGCCAAGGCACCACCGTCAGCCTGTTCCTGCCGAGGTATGTCGGCGAGGTCATTGCAGATGAACCGCTCAACCCGGCATTGCTGCCGTTCGCCAATGCCGGCGAGACCGTGCTGATCGTCGAGGACGACCCGGCCGTGCGGGTGCTGGTCAGCGCCGTGCTGAGTGAACTGGGCTATGCCTTCGTCGAAGCCGGTGATGCCGACAGTGCCATGCCGATCATCGAGTCCAGCCAGCGCATTGACCTGCTGATCAGCGACGTTGGCCTGCCCGGCATGAACGGCCGGCAACTGGCGGAGATCGGCCGGCAGGTGCGGCCCGAGTTGAAGGTGTTGTTTATTACCGGCTATGCAGAGCATGCGGCTGTACGGGGCGGTTTTCTGGACCCGGGCATGCAGATGATCACCAAGCCGTTCACCTTTGATCTGTTGACGGCAAAGGTGAGGGAGATGATCAAGGCTTGAAGAGGGAGTGTGCTCCCTCTTCTCAAGACGTTAAGCCAACAGCCGCTGGATATGTTCCTGCAACGTATCCAGGTCAAACGGTTTGGCCAGGATCGGCGCATTGCGCGTGATCGGGCTGTTGCAGTCGAGAATCTCCTGCGGGTAACCGCTGATGAAGATCACTTTCAATTCCGGTCGCAGCTTGATCGCAGGCTCGGCGATCTGCACCCCGGAAATGCCGCCAGGCAGGCGGTAGTCGGTCACCATCAGGTCCAGGTGCGGCTTGGTGGCCAGGATTTCAAACGCCTGCTCACCGTCAATCGCCTTCAACACCCGATACCCCAGGCCCGCCAGGTACTCGCCCAACACAAACATAATCGATTCGTCATCTTCGACGATCAGTACAACATCTTGTGCATCTTCACTCATGGGAAGCCTTTGTCCGGTCAATTGCTGCTGATACGACCATGGGGTCACGCAGAGGTTGCGTCGGATTTGCGATTGATTTCATGCCCCGGCCTCCAGGGGCAGGCAGACGCGGAACAGCGCGCCCTCGCCTATCCGGCTTTCCACTTCAATGGTCCCGCCGTGGGCCGCGATAATCTGCTCGGAGATAAACAACCCCAGGCCCAGGCCCGCCACGGCATGGTTGGCCGACACGCGTTCGAACTGTTGGAAAATACGCTTCTGGTTGTCTTCGCTGATGCCGATCCCGTGGTCACGTACTTCTACCCGCGCTTCGCCATGCTCGGCGTACACCCGCACTTCCACCGGGCTCTTGGCCCCGTAGCGCAAGGCGTTGGTCAACAGGTTGGACACCACCTGTTCGATACGGAATTCATCCCAGTTGCCTACCACCGGCCCTTCCTGGACCCAGGCCACCGAAGACTCCGCCGCCGCCACCTGCGGCGCAAAATTTTCCAGCAGGTTGTGCACCAGTTGCGTGAGGTCAAAGCGACCGGGGCGGATCGACAGCTTGCCCGTGCGAATGCGCGACACGTCGAGCATGTCTTCGATCAGGCGGATCAGGCTCTGGATCTGCCGCTCATCGCGGTCGACCATGGCATGCATCTTGTCCAGGGTAAACGCTGCGGCGTTGTCCCGGGCAAGGTGCATCTTGCGCAGCTGGGTTTCCAGGATCAGCCCGTTGAGGGGCGTGCGCACTTCGTGGGCGACGATCGACATGAAGTCATCGCGCATGCGCACGGCCTGCTCCAGTTCGGCCTGGGTGGCCTGCAAGCGCGTGAGCAAGGCTTCCTGCTCGCGCCGGCTTTGCTCCAGGGCTTCAACCTGCTGCTTCATCGCCTTGCTCTGGCGGTACAGGTCAACGAATACGTTGACCTTGCTCTTGACCGCGTGGATATCCAGCGGCTTGTGCAGGAAATCCACGGCGCCGCTTTCGTAGCCCTTGAACGCATAGTTGAGCTCACGGCCGGCAGCGCTGACAAACACGATGGGAATGTTCTTGGTCTTTTCGGTGCCGCGCATCAGCTCGGCCAGCTCGAAGCCGTTCATGCCCGGCATCTGCACGTCGAGAATGGCCATGGCGAACTCGTGCTCCAGCAGCAGCGACAAGGCCTCGTCGGCGCTCAATGCCTTATAGACCTGGCGGTCCTCGCGCTTGATCAGCGCTTCAAGGGCCAGCAGGTTTTCCGGCAGATCGTCGACGATCAGCAGTTTGGCCTGGACAGTACTTAACATGGGGAGGATTCCAGGGAAGCCAGCAAGGTGCCGATGCGGCTCAAGGTGAGGATATGGTCAGGTTCATGCAGCGCCAGGGCGGCCCGGGGCATCACGGCGACGCGGGCCTCCAAAGGGTCCTGCACCACCGTGGTACCGCCGCTCTGCTTGACGTGGGCCAGGCCCCGGGCGCCGTCCTGGTTGGCCCCCGTCA
This sequence comes from Pseudomonas sp. NPDC087814, assembly GCF_044742865.1. Lineage (NCBI taxonomy): Bacteria > Pseudomonadati > Pseudomonadota > Gammaproteobacteria > Pseudomonadales > Pseudomonadaceae > Pseudomonas > Pseudomonas sp. NPDC087814. The sequence goes on from NZ_JBIUVK010000003.1 coordinate 162,138, forward strand.
GCAAAATCGCCAGCAAGCCCTTGCCGTAGACATCGGCGGCTGAATCAAACAGGTAGTCGATTGCCGGGCGGGAATGGTGCACGCGGTCCTCCTGGCTCAGTGACAGGCTGCGGTCGTGCTCCACCGACAGGTGATAACCGGGGCCGGCAAAATACAGGGTGCCGGGCTGGATCACTTCCTTGTCGCGGGCCTCCACTACCTTCATCGATACGCGTCGGTCAAACACTTCCGCCAACTGGCTGCGGCGCTCGTCGGGCAAATGCAGCACGGTAATGATCGGCAGGCCGAAGCTCGCCGGCAGCTCGCCAAAAATGCTCAGCAATGCCTCGACACCGCCCGCGGAAGCGCCGATCACAATGGCCTCGATCCCGGATACCGGGCTGGCAGTAGCTTCATTCATAATTTTCGGTAGATCCGTTCTTGCTTGACCAGGGGTTCGAACTGTTTGCTGTAGGCGGAAAAGTCCAGGGTTTCCTTGCTGCCCAGCACCAGGAAGCCGCGGTGACACAGCGACTCATGGAACAGTCCAAACGCCCGATCCTGCAACTTTTTATTGAAGTAAATCAATACGTTGCGACAGGAAATTAATTGAGTTTCGGAAAACACGCTATCGGTCGCCAGGCTGTGATCGGCAAACGTCACGTTCTCCCGCAGGGTCTTGTCGAAGATCGCATGATCGTAAGCCGCCGTGTAGTAATCGGCAAACGAACGCTGGCCACCGGCCTGTTGGTAGTTGTGGGTATAGGCGCGGATGTTCTCGAGGGAAAAGATCCCCTGCTTGGCTTTTTCCAGGGACCGGGGATTGATGTCGGTGGCGTAGATGATGGTGCGTTCCAGCAGGCCTTCCTCACGCAACAGGATGGCCATGGAATACACCTCCTCCCCGGTACTGCAGCCCGCGATCCAGATCTTGATCGACGGGTAGGTCTTGAGCAGCGGCACCACTTCCTTGCGAATCGCCAGGAAGTGCGAGGGGTCGCGAAACATTTCGCTGACCGGAATCGTCAGGAACTGCAGCAACTGCATGAACGCCGTCGGGTCATGCAGCACCCGTTCCTGCAAGGCCGAGATGGTGGCGCAGTCGAACTGACGCAACGCATGGGCCACGCGGCGCTTGACCGAAGCGCCGGAGTAGTCGCGAAAGTCGTAGCTGTACTTGAGGTAAATCGCCTCAATCAACAAGCGCAGTTCGATGTCAGTGCTTCGTTCCAATTAAATCCGTTCCATCTTGGGTAGCCACACGCGAATCAATGAAAACAACCGGTCCAGGTCGATGGGCTTGGCCAGGTAATCGTTGGAGCCTGCCGCCAGGCAGCGCTCCTGATCGTCCTTCATGGCCTTGGCCGTCACCGCGATGATCGGCAGCTTGCGCCAGCGCGGGTCCTGGCGGATCAAGGCAGTGGCCTCGTACCCGTCCATCTCCGGCATCATCACGTCCATCAGTACCAGGTCGATGTCATCGACTTCATTGAGTTTCTCGATCGCCTCGCGGCCATTACGGCCGATCACGACAATCGCGCCCTTGTGCTCCAGGGCACTGGTCAGGGCGAAGATATTGCGTACATCATCATCCACCAGCAGGATCTTGCGGCCCTCGAACACCTTGTCGCGGCTGCGGGCAGTCCTGAGCATTGTCTGGCGTTCATGGGACAACTGCGATTCGACTTTGTGCAGAAAGAGTGTCACCTCGTCCAGCAGGCGCTCGGGGGAACGCGCGCCCTTGATGATGATCGAGCGCGAATACTTGCGCAGTTCGGCCTCTTCATCGCGGGTCAGGTTGCGCCCGGTGTAGACGATCACCGGCGGGAACGAGCAGATGTCCTCGATGGACATGCGCTTGAGCAGCTCGTTGCCGAGCATGTCCGGCAGCTTGAGGTCGATGATCATGCAGTCGTAGATGTGGGTGCGCAGCAGGTCCAGGGCCTCCTGGGCGAAGCCTACGGCGGTGATCTCGATATCATCGTCGCCGATCAGGCGGGCAATGCTGTCTCGCTGAAGGTCATCGTCTTCCACCAGCAGCACACGCTTGACCTTCTGCGTCAGCTTGGCTTCCAGGCGGGCGAACACATCCTTGAGCTCTTCGCGGGTGGTCGGCTTGACTGCATAGCCCACGGCGCCCATGTGCATGGCGGCTTCGACGCGGTCTTCCACGGAAATCACGTGCACCGGGATATGGCGGGTCCCGGCATGTTCCTTGAGACGTTGCAGCACGGTCAGGCCGGAATGGTCCGGCAGGCGCATGTCCAGCAGGATCGCGTCGGGAATGTACTGTTCCGCCAGGGCGTAGCCTTCGTCTGCGCCATGGGCCACCAGGCAGTGGTAACCCAGTTCATGGGCGAGGTCGAAGAGGATGCGGGCAAAGTTGGGCTCATCTTCCACCACCAGGATGCAACGCGTGGCGAACGGAGCCTTGTCGCGGTCATCGATAAAGCGCGGTATCTGCGCTTCGTGGGCGATCGGCATCGGCGACACCTTGATCGGCGCCGGTGCAGGCACAGGGACTACCGCGCGCGGCTGTTCCAGCGCCGGGGTGTCTTCGTCACGCTCTACATAGTGCTCGGGCACCACCAGGGTAAAGATACTGCCCTGGCCAGGTTCGCTGGTGACGCTGATATAGCCGCCCAGCAGGTTCGCCAGGTCCCGGGAAATCGACAGGCCCAGGCCGGTGCCGCCGTAACGACGGTTGGTGGTGCCATCGGCCTGGCGGAACGCCTCGAAGATGCTTTCCTGCTGGTCCGGGGCGATGCCAATCCCCGAGTCGCGTACGGTAAAGGCGATGCCCTCCCCCGGTGCCCGGGATACCGACAGGCTGACCTCACCTTTCTCGGTGAACTTGATGGCGTTGGACAGCAGGTTCTTCAGAATCTGCTCCAGGCGCTGGCGGTCGGTGAACAGCATGTGTGGCGAGCCTTCCTGCACCTCCACCTGGAACCCGAGCTTGCGGTCGTCCGCCAGCGGCTCGAACATGCCGCGCAGCCCATCCACCAGGCGCGCAACGCTGGTGTTCTCCGGGCGCATTTCCAGCTTGCCGGCTTCGACCTTGGAGATATCGAGGATGTCATTGATCAGGTTGAGCAAGTCGTTACCGGCCGAGTAGATCGACTCGGCGAACTTGACCTGTTCGGCGCTGAGGTTTTCCTGGGGGTTCTCCGCCAGCAACTTGGCCAGGATCAACGAGCTGTTCAGCGGCGTGCGCAGCTCGTGGGACATGTTGGCGAGGAATTCGGACTTGTACTTGCTGGAGCGCTGCAACTCGTCGGCGCGCTCTTCCAGCTCGATCTGTACGCGGTTGAGCTGGACGTTCTTCTGGTCCATGGCATCGCGCTGCTCGGCCAGGGTCTGGGTCTGTTCGGCCAATTGTTCGTTGGTCTGCTCCAGCTCCGCCTGTTGGGTTTCCAGGTGGGCCTGGGACTCCTTGAGGATGCGCGACTGTTCTTCCAGCTCTTCGTTGGCGGTCTTGAGCTCTTCCTGCTGCACTTGCAGCTCTTCATTGAGCTGCTGGGTTTCGGCCAGCACTTCCTGCAGGCGCTGGCGATAACGCGCGGCTTCGATGGAGGTGCCGATGTTGTCGGCAATCAACTCCAGCAGTTCGACATCACGGTCATCGAGTGCACGCAGGAAACCCAGTTCGATCACCCCGTTGACCCGGCCATCATCGCTGGTCGGTACCACCAGCACGCTGCGGGTCGAACCTTCGCCGAGGCCGGAACTGACCTTGAAGTAATCCACCGGCACATCGTCCAGGCGAATCAGGCGGTCCTGCCGGGCCGATTGGCCGACGATGCCTTCGTCGTTGTAGATCGACTGTTCCTGCTGCTCCTGCTCGCGGGAGAAGCCATAGGTCGCCACGCGTGTGAGGCCGCCGTGCTCTTCACGCACGTACAACGCCGCCACCGCCGAGCCCATGTACTGGGCAAAGAACTGCAAAATGTTGCGCCCCAGCAGGTTCAGCGTCAGTTGGCCAAGGACCTGCTCGGCCAGCTCGGTCTGGCCGTTGCGCAACCAGGCTTGCTGCTCGAGGCGCTTGGCGATCCTCTGCTGCGACATCAGGTTTTCGCTGTAACTATTTGAAAGTTCTAAAAGATTCTTTCGGCCTACATACGCCAGGAAGCCACTCAGGCCGAGCACAAACACCAGGTACAAGGTGACGCTGATGATCGTGGTGCGGGTAACGTCTTCGTTGCGGGTGATGCGGAACTGTTGCTCCATCGCCACCGCCCGGTCGTACTCCTTGCGGATCTCGTCCGTCAGGCTCTTGCCACGCCCGGCTTTCACGGCGGTGCGGTAATCGCCGTTTTGCCGCTGCATGTCAATCATCGACTGGGCGTAGGTGTTCCACGCCTGTTGCAACGATTCCAGACGCTTGAGCCGGTCCACCTGCTCCGGATTGTCCGCCACCAGTGCCTGCAAGTTGCGCAAGTCGGAAATGATCCGCGGCTTGGCCACTTCGTACGGGTCGAGGAAATGCTCGTCACCGGTAATCAGGAAGCCGCGCATGCCGGTTTCCAGGTCCACGGTCAGTTTCGAGGTTTCGTTGAGATTGTTGATTACCCGGTCGGTGTGTTCGACCCACTGGATCACCGACAACAGGTAGGTGATCAGAACGACGAAAAACACCGCGCTGAGCACGCCAACGCCCAACGGCAGTGCCACGTTGCGGCCCAGCAATTTACGGAAGCTTTTCTCATCGACGGACGACGCGGGAGTCATGGGCATGCCTTGGCCAATACGGAAAAACGAGGAGTTTGCCCCAAAGTTGCGCCTGAGCGCTATTTTTCTGCTACCCGTAGCGACATGGATTACATAACCCATTGATAAATAGACGAATGGATGTGTTTTTAACACTCGGCAATTGACTTTCCTTCTTACATGGGAACCGAAGTGAGCCTGGAACGTTGTGTGTGGGCCGCCCCACCCAAAGGGGTGCCGTGGGGAACAGGGAACCTCCTCGGAAAAGGCGCGTATCTCCTAATAAAACAGGTACCCACCGATGCAAAATGTCAGCCACCTCTCCGTGCAACAGCCTGCGCCCCAATTCTTTTCCTCCCCTGCTTCCGGGGCATCGTCCCTGAGCCCCCAGCCAGCCACGCCCCCTGCCGTTGCAGCAGCGCCAGCATCAGCCGCCAGCCGCTCCGATGTGCTGAAACAGCCCATGGCCGACCGGCAGAACTGGCAGAACCTGCTGGACGCCATCAACCTCGCTGCCCCGGCCCTGCAAGACTACGACACCGCCCCCTATGTACAGTCCGTCCTGAAGCTCACACAAATGGCCATTCATCCGGACTCATCCCATCACAACACCCTGGACATGGGGACCAGGGTCAACCAAAGCCTGGAGGCATTCCTGAATGCCAACGGGGTGCCTCTGCCAACCTCCAAGGCCGAGTTGCTCAAGCTGAAACTGGAAGCGACCGTCAGGATCGCCGCCCACCCTTTCGGTGACCTGGGCGGTGCCTTGTCCTGGCCTGCACCGCTGGACCAGAACCAGCAAACTCAGTTGCGCCTGCTTGCGATGAACCACGCCCACCACCTCGGCGATCAGCCGCAAGTCACGCAGACAAAGAGCGTCCTGGACTTTCTCGCGTACCAGAATCCCATTCCTGTGGCCGCCTTGAACGACCCGGCGAAGATCCTCGAGTTTCTTTTAAGCTCGCCCGAAGGCCAACTGATGGGCCAGGCCCTGCAGCGCGGGCTCAATGGTATCGAGACCAAGAACAGCCATTACGACTACCTGCTGGCCGCCATCAGTGCACAGATGGATCCCGAGTCAATCCAGGCGCCTCAACGGAACAAACTGGCCGGTTTCGACGTGGCCAGTGAAGAACATTGGGGCAAGCCGGCCTCTGCCATCGTCAACGGGCTGAGCGCACACCTGTCGAGCGAGGGCAGAACGAGCCCCGAGATGGCCCAGGCGGGTGCTTACGTATTGCTGGCAAGAACAGCCCCGGAGTTCCTGATCAAAGACATCCCGGCCAGCGTGACCTATGGCAGCCCGGCCTGGGTCAACCTGGCGGTTGCGGCGGCGTCGATTGAAGCGCAGTCGCCGGGCTCGGTACCGAACATGACTTTCGCCCAAGTGATGCTCAAGGCCGAAAGCGCTGCACTCGCCGAGCCCGCCGTGACCCAAAGCGCACAGAGGGCAGCGCTGATTGATTGGGCCGTGGCCAACGGCGTTATCAGCAAACAACCCAACGATGCCTACAGCCCCGACCAGCTGGAAGCGATACGCGTCGAGTTCACTCAGCAGGTGGATGAACGCATGAAGGCCTCCACCCTGCTGGAGACCGATATCCCGAGCCGCAAGGCCATTGCACTGGCCCAGCTCAAAGAGCGATTTGGCGAGGATGTGCCGTTTGAAAAAAAGGCCCTGACGGTGAAGGACACCCGCCAACAACAGTTTGGCGTACCGCTCTACGACCCAAACCGCGCACCTGCGGGCCTGCATTCGTTGCTGGACATCGCCATGAGTGGCTTGGGCGATTACACCTGGGAATCCAAGGATCCAGACATCACCCAGGCACTGGAAGGCCAGTCGCTCAAGTTCGACGTAAACGCGACATTTCAAAAGCAGTTTGAAGCGTCGATCAAGTCGCTGAACGACGGGGTTGCCACCACCGTAAAGCACCTGATCGCCAGCCTGCCGCTGGAAGATCGAAAAAACATCGAGCAGGGCAACCTCACTTTTTACCAGCCCTCTGTTTATCAATTGGGCCCAAACCTGGTCACCTCGCTTTTCAAACCGATTAAAAATGAGCTGCTGATACAGGTAGAGGGTGGCACGGAACCTGTTACCTATAGGCTGGACATAAAAAACGGCAGCATCAAAAAAGTAACGCCCCAGGATTTCTCTGCGAGTACCTGGGAACTGGCGATCGAGGAAAACAGAATAAAAAAATTCGACGCTTCAGAGGCCAGTGAGCCCGAGCGCTCAGCCAGTACAGACACGAACCCACTGCCTCCCAACAGCTTTGCCACCGCCCGTACCCAGTACATCGCGGAGGCATTTGTCGAAAACCTCGACCTGGGCAACGAGGATGTCGTCAAGCAAGCCAAGGGCGCCACGACCTACGACAAGCAAATGGAAACCGAGTTGAAGGTGACCCATTTCTTCCTCGACCTCATTCCCTTCAAGTCAGCGATTGCCAACTTTACCAAGGGTAATTACCTGGAGGGGGCGATTGACCTCCAGCTGGACCTGCTGGGCTTTGTCAGCCTGGGTTCGTCCAAAGCGGCACAGGCGGGCACAAAAGCCCTCAGTGCAGGCGCCAAGGCGCTGAATGTTGCCAAAAAGATCGGTGTCGCCACCATCGGCGCCTTGAACCCGGTGGGCGGCTTGGGCGATTTGCTTCTGGGAGGCGCAGGACTGATTAACCGGGGCGGCAAGTTTGTAGTCGAAAAAAGCATTAACGGGCTAAACAAACTCAAGGGGGCAGCCGGCAGCCATGACCTGTTGAAAGCCGCCGGCAAGGAGCATGGCGTCGCGGCAATCGGCACCATCAAGCTGGCGGATCAAACCTTCGAAGCCTCCGCTGTATTGAACAAGGGCGAATGGTACGCGTACGACGCCCTCAAGAAACAACCCTATGGCCCACCGCTGAAGGGGTTCACGCCACAGACCGTGTCGGTCCAGGACAACGTTGAAAGCTTCTGGGAGTACTTTGTCGGAGGGCCGGCCACCAAGGCGCAAAACACACCCTCCAAGCAATTATCCAACTCATTCAAGGCTACGCAGGAACACGCCAGAACAACGAGCCACGATGCGTATATGCGTGGCTATAACAACGGGGTAGTGGATGACATCCCGGGCTACTCGGGCTCCATGGATATCGCAGAGCTCATGGAACTGGCACTTAAGCCGAATCGAAGCCCCGAAGAAATCGGCGCCCTGGCACAGTCAATAGGCAAAAAGCGATCAGAAGTCGGCCTTAAAAACTATGAGTTCTACAAAGCCGAAATTGAGCGCATCCCCGGCATCAAGCTCCGGGGCATGCCCCAGAATTTCTATTTGAGCCAGGTGGACACGGTGACCGGAGGCGAATGTGGCGTGTTAGCCAACGCAATGGCCTACGCCGTGTCCGTTGGAAAACAGGACGAGTACATCGACAAGCTTTTCATTGCAGCGGCAACCAAGGAAACCAACCCGAAATCGGCGAGGTTCATCAAGGACATGAGCGAAGCCCAGGATCACTTCAGAAAGCGACCGCACTCGGCTGAAGTCGTCACGCAAAAGTCCTATCAGGCCATCATCGATGACCTGGCCAACGCGACGACGTCCAAGACACTCATCATCGCCACGCCCGTCCACGCGATGACAGCGGGAGTGATCGTGGAAGGCGGCACGCGAAAATGGTTCTATTTCGACCCCAATTTCGGATTGGTCAATTTTCCGACCGAGGACGCCATGAAGAAAGGAATGAAGGAATCGCTGGCCAACAGTAAGGCGCCGCTCATCCCGGGAGCGTTTGGGACGCCGACAAACCCGGAATATACGGTCAGCACCTTCAAGGCAAGCGAGAACCAGAGCCGGGTCCATGGGTTGGTGTACGGATCCCTTTAACCGATAAAACCGGCAGCTTGAGACCATGGCCGGGGCTTGCTGGTTGTTCCAGCAAGCCCCTGGCAAGTGGGTGGCGGTGATACGCGACATTTGTAGCCGTTACCGGCACAATGTTTTGCTTATCTGGGGAACTTGCCGGGACCGACAATACTCAGGATGAAAACGGTCTTCCCATCGCCCAAGACCTGCCCCTTCCACTGTTCGGGAACCTCCACTATGTCAGCCGCCCCCTCCACCATCCTTGTAGTCGAAGACGACGCCATCGTGCGCATGTTGATCGTCGATGTCCTCGAAGAGCTGGAGTACCAAGTGCTTGAAGCGGCCGATGCCGAAGAAGCCTTGAAAATTGTTCAAGACACCGACCAGACCATCGACCTGATGATGACCGACGTCGGCCTGCCGGACATGGACGGCAAGCAACTGGCCCTCAAGGCCCGTGAAATACGCCCCGCCCTGCCCATCCTGTTCGCCAGCGGTTATGCCGAAAATATCGATTCGCCAGCCGACATGCAGGTGATCGGCAAGCCGTTCTCGATTGATCAGTTGCGTGACAAGGTCAAGTCCATACTGCCTTGACTGCCCCCCGATGCCGCCTTTCACAGGCGGCACTTGATCTCGTTGATGTCAACTGATCGATAGATCTTTGCGTTGAACCTCACGTGCCAAAAGACTTCCCGAGCAACTGAGTGCAAACTCTGCCTGACACGCAAAGGTTCAGCTAGTTGCGACTGTACGCGCCCACCGGAGCCTGCTTTTATAACAGCTGAAAAACTCGACGACATCCGACTGACTCAGTAAGGACGCAACAACATGATTCGAACACCGACGCGCCTGCTGTTGGCGAGCCTCTCGATTTTCATGAGTACCGGCGCCTGGGCCGATTTCACCGCCACGCCGAGTGAAGCCCGGGCCATCGCCAAGGAAGCCTATCTTTATGGCTTCCCGGTGGTGGAGATGTACAAGACTCTCTACACCCAGGCTGTCGACAAGACCGGGGCGAACTTCAAGGCGCCGTTCAACCACATCGGGAACACCGCGCAGGCGATAACCCCTAAAGATACAGCGATCCCCACCCCCAACCCGGACACGCCCAACTCCTTTGTCTGGCTCGATCTGCGGGCCGAGCCCGTGGTGTTGACCCTGCCCAGGATCGAAGACAACCGCTACTACGCCGTGCAGTTGGTCGACCTCTATACGCAGAACTTCGGCTATCTGGGCACCCGCAGCACCGGTAACAACGGTGGCCACTACATGATTGCCGGCCCGGGCTGGAAAGGCCAGCAGCCAACCGATATCGACCGCGTCGTGTACAGCGAAAGCAACATCGCCTACGCCCTGTACCGCACTCAATTGTTCGATGAAAAGGACTTGGGCAAAGTCAGACAGATCCAGGGCGGCTATAAGGTCCAGACCCTGAGCAGCTACGTGAAGCAGCCCAAACCCATCAAGCCGCCGAAAATTGCCTGGCCCAAGCCTACGCCGAACATGAGCGACAGCGTGCATCTGTTCCGCTATCTGAACTTCATGCTGGCCTACGCAGCACCGCAGGACAGTGAGAAAGACGTGCTCGCGCGTTTTGCCAGGATCGGCGTCGAGGCGGGTAAACCGTTCGACCTCAAGGCCCTGACGGTTGAGCAACGCAAAGCGCTGGATGACGGCATCGCCGACGGCAAAGCCGAGTATGCAGCCTTCAAAAAAGACAAGATCGATACCCATCAAGTATCCAGTGCAGACCTGTTCGGCAATCGCGACCACCTTCAAAACAACTACCTGTACCGCTACGCTGGCGCCAACCTGCACCTGTTTGGCAACTCCGGCGATGAAACGGCCTACCTGCGCTACTCCGTGGACAGCGAGGGCAAACCCGCCAACGGCGCACGCCACAGCTACACCCTGCACTTCGCCAAGGACCAGTTGCCACCGACCGACGCATTCTGGTCACTGACCATGTACAACGCCAAGACCAATCTGCTGACCCCCAACCTGAAGAAGCGCTACGTGCTCACGTCGGGGATGTTGCCCAACTTCAAGCTCGACGCCGATGGCGGCCTGACGCTGTTGGTCGCGCACCACGAGCCACCGAAGGCGGAACAAAGCAACTGGCTGCCAGCACCACCCGGCCCGTTCTATGCCCTATTGCGCATTTACCTGCCCAAGCCTGAAGTGGGTAACGGGCAATGGAAGCAGCCACCGCTCACACCGATCAAATAGCACCCGCTCAAGTCGCGCACCGTTTGAGGCTTAGCCCTTTTTAAGCTTCAAAAACGATTGATGCAGGTCCGACGCCCAGCCGTCGATGACGCTTTTCACGTCATCGGCTTTCATCACCTGGGAGTCGTTTGCCAACGGTTTACCGGTGCCTTTGCGCACGACTTGGGCGACCACCTTGCCACTGGCACCGTCGAGGAATTGGGCTTCGGTGCCCAAGGTGGTTTCCTGGTCACGAATCCCGGCGCCCGTGCTGACCGTGGCGACCACCAGGGCGACAGGAATGTACTCATAGGGCTTGAGACTTTCGGTCTTGCTGCTGACGGCAGTGATCGCCGCGCGCACCACGATCACGCCCGGGCCTGGTCCGTCGGCCAGCGGCAAGGACTTTTCCAGTTCGCGCTTGAGCGCCTGGCTGTAGTAGGTGCTGATGCCCTGCAAGGTGCTTTCAGGGATCCTGGTGCTGGCTTGCGGCTTGGGGTAGAACTGAGTGGGCTCGATGTACACCGCGTTATAACGGCTCAGACTCAGGTTGGGGTCCACCCAACGCATCACCTGCGCGCCCGATGGCGACTTGGCTTCCTTGAGGTTGCTGTAGTCGGAGAGAAACCCGGAGTATTCGTCCGGCTGCGTCACCTTGCTGGAACACCCCATCACCCCGATCGTGGCAATACACACGGTGCTGATCATTATTCCCAGTTTCATCGCGAGACTCCTAGGCTGACGTTGAAGAAGCGTTGAGCATTAGGTATAGCTGATGCTGGAGCTGCGGCAATGGAGCAAACCCGCTAGGGGCGGCCTGTATTAACAGTCTTTGACAGTTTCCCGACAAAGCTCACAAAGACTCATCGACGGCCCGCCCCTAGCATTCGAGCATCCAAACCACCCCTCGGGTGCTCATCATGTTTCGCACATTGCGCAGTATTCCGCTGCTGGGTTGCCTGCTGGGCAGCCTCGGCTGCCACGGCCAGCCGCCGGCCCCACCGCCCGTTCCCAAGGGCGACTACAGCGCAATCATCCGCTACCTGCAAAAACGCATTCCCAGCGAAATGGCCAGGCAAAACATACCCGGCCTGTCCATCGCCCTGGTCAACGGCCAGGAACTGATCTGGGCCCAGGGCTTTGGCCTGGCCGACAAGGCCCTGGGCAAACCCGTCACCCCCAACACCGCGTTCCGCGCCGGCGCCCTCTCCAAACTGCTGACCGCCACCGCCGCCCTGCAACTGGTGGAGCAACAGCGCCTGGCCCTTGACACCCCGATCCAGGACACGCTGCGGGAGTTCTACGTACGCTCGCGCTTTCATTCCGACCAGGCTGCCGCCGACCGCGACATCACCCTGCGCCGCCTGCTCAGCCACCAGTCCGGCCTGCCCAGCGAACACCTGCGGGACGTGCGCAACACCTTCGCCATGGGCCAGATGCCGATGCGTATTTCAGGGGTTTGGCTGAGCACGCCACCGGGGACCCAGGTGGCCTATTCCAACCTCGGCTACGCCCTGGTCGGCGCCGCCATCGAACGCAGCAGTCGGCAGGATTTCGAAACCCGACTGCAAAGCAGCCTGCTCAAGCCCCTGGAGATGAACCAGTCGAGCTTCGTCGGCACCGGCGCGCAACCGGGCTTTCGCGCCCGGGGTTATGCAGACGGCACCGTCAGCGCCGACGCCCAGGTGCGCGACCTTGCGGCCGGTGGCTTGTGGAGCAGCCCCAAGGACCTCAGCCACTACGTGCGCATGCTCTTCGCCCGGGGCCTCTATAAAGACAGACAGGTACTGGGCAGCCAGTCGATTGACGAGATGTTCAGCCAGCAAAACACCGGCAACGCCCTGGACTTCGACTGCCAGATGGGCCTGGGGTGGTTTCTCGCCCCTTGCGGCGATGAGCCGGTGGGCCCCGGCATTCGCACCTTCCAGCACAGCGGTGGCGGAGATGATTTCGCGGCGCAACTGACGATGCTGCCGGACCAGCAACTGGCCGTGATCGTGATGGCCAACGACAGCAACGCCGAAGAGATGGTGGTGTCCCTGACCACCGACACCCTGCGCCTGATGCTCCAGGCCCAGACCGGCGACCCGGTGTGTGCCGACAACTGCCAGGCGCCCGCCCACGGCCTGAAAATCCGCCAGGTGCCCGCCGCGATCGACCGCAGGCGCCTGGCGGGTTTCTACGCCACGGCCTGGGGTGTCTTCCGTATCAAGGACGAAAACGGCCAGCTGTATGGCGAGTTGGCCGACACCCGTTTCGAACTGCTGCGCGACGGCCAGGGCTGGCTGCGGGCACAACAGAAATTCCTCGGCTTCTGGCTCAAGGACCTCGGCGAACTGGGCCGTGTGCAGCTGGATGTGGTAACGGTGCAAGGGCGCCAGATGCTCACCGCCCGCAGCCACGGCCAACGCGTCCCGGTGGGCGAGCGCATCGAACAGACCCCGCTGAGCAATGCCTGGGCCGACACCATCGGCACCTATCAAGTGCTCAACACCCATGAGCCCGACGCGCCCCTGAGCGGCATCAGCGTGCGCCTGGAGAACGGCTTCCTGGTGATCCGCGGCCAACTGCACGACGAGCCGCTGACCGACTACATCCTGCTGCCCGTGGACAACGCCCACGCGGTGCTGGCCGGCAACGGCTATGGCCTGGGCGATACCGTGAGTCGCCAGGTCAACGGCCTGAGCGCCTCCGGCTACCACTTCAAACGTACCGATTCTCCCCACAACCCCTTGAGTCTCTGACCTCACATGAAGACCATCATGCGTTCAAAACACCTGTGCCTGTCCCTGACGTCGCTGTGCTTGCTTGCAAGCGCCGACACCCTGCTGGCCGACGACTGGGAATACACCCTCAAGGCCGGCGTGGCCAACCTGCCCCGCTACAGCGGCAGCGACGAGCGAGTCACCGCGCCGGTGCTGGGGGCGGCCATCGTCAGCCCGTGGGGGATTTTCCTCGACACCGACAAGGGCCTGGGCTGGGGTTATGACGGCGGCGGTGCGAGCTTCAGCGCCTACGTCGGCGCCAGCGGCTCACGCAAGGACGAAAGCAAGACCGGGCGCCCGGGCTCGAAGAAACTCAAGGGCATGGGCGAGATCAAGACTCGCCCCCAGGTGGGTGTCAGTGGCAGCTATAACCTGGGCGGGGTGATTCTCGGCGCAACCCTGGAGCATGCGCTTGAGGAAGATGATCACAAGGATTCCGGCAAGGCGTTCACCCATCTGGAACTGAGCCTGGGCACCAACCTGTACGACGGCGACTACGGTTCGCTGGATGCCAGCCTCAGCAGCCATTTTGGCGACAGCAACTACCTGCAGACCTGGTACGGCGTGACCACCGGCCAGGCCGCACAGAGTCGCTTCAAGGCCTACAAGGCCAGCGGCGGCAACATCAGCAACGGGATGAATCTGGTGTGGAGCTTGCCGATCAGCGAACACACACAGTTTTCGACGCTGCTGGATGTGCAGTACCTGGCAGACAAGGCCGGGCAAAGCCCGATTGTGGAGAGACGCTTGCAGACGTCGGTGATGGGGATGGTCGAGTACACGTTCTAACTTTGGTAACCCAATCAAAATGTGGGAGCTGGCTTGCTCGCGAAGGCGGTGTTTCAGTCAATGTATCCGGCGACTGATTCACCGCCTTCGCGAGCAAGCCCGCTCCCACATTTGATCTCCATGGCTCCTGGATGATTACTCGGCATACGCCCAGGTCATCCGAAACGATGCCCCGCCCCACTCCGAATCCAGCACTTCAACCTGCCCGCCATGCCATTGGCACACCCGCCGCACCAGCGCCAGGCCGAGGCCGAAGCCACCGGTGCGGCGGTCACGGCTGGCGTCCAGGCGCAGGAACGGCTCGAAAATCTTCCCTCGCCCTTCCACCGGCACACCGGGCCCATCGTCATTCACTCGAACTTCATAGCCGGTGCCAAACTTCACCAGCGACACTTCCACACGCCGGTCTGCATAGCGAATTGCATTGCGCAACAGGTTGATCACCGCCCGTGCCATAAAGCGCGGCTCGATACGGATGTAATCGACTTCACAGGTGCGCAGCAGCAACTGCACGCCTGCCGCCTCGGCCTCCAAAGCGACGCTGCCGATCACACTGTCGAGCCAGCTGTGGGCCTCGATGCTTTCCCGGGTGATCTGCGTGGCGCCGCGCTCCAGGCTGGCGTAGGTCAACAGTTCCGAGACCATTTCTTCCAGCTCGCCGAGGTCGGCATACATGTCGGCGATCAGTGCGCGGCTCTCCCGTGGATCGGCCTGTTGCTTGAGCTGGTCGAGCTCAAACGACAGCCGCGCAATCGGCGTACGCAGCTCGTGAGACACGGCGTTGGTCAACTCGCGCTGGTTGGCGATCAGGCTTTCAATGCGCTCGGCCATCTGGTTGAAGTGCCCCGCCAGCTCGCGCACGGTAGAACGGCGCGGCAGCAGGATGCGCGAGCCGAGATCGTTGTCACCGAAACGTTGCGCGGCCAGGCGGATATGCTCCAGGTCACGCCAATGGGGCCGAACCCAGAAGTACAGGACAATCGCCAGGCACAGCCCGAGGAAGCCATAGGCCCACATGTACAGCCACTTGGGCTCTTCCGGCAGTTTGATTTCCAGCAGTTGGTGGCCGCCGTCGATGTTGGAGATGAACTCCATGAAATCCCCACGCACCACCAACTCGCCACTGGCCAGCAGTTGCTGTTCACGCTCGGTAAGTTTCAGCGTGTCCCGCTGCACCAGCGCCAGGCGCAGCCCATAGTGCGGTTGCAACTCGGCCAGGCGTGCGGCGCGCGCTTCCCCCGTCACCGGCCGCAATTGTTCCACCACCCCATACGCCGGGCCGCGCAGGGCTTCGCGGTTGTAGGTTTCGTTGGCCTCCGGCAACAGCTCATCGAAGGTGTAGTTCACCAGCCAGATCGCCCCGGCCAAGCCAATGGCCAGGATGATATACAGACGCAGAAACAGCCTTAACATCTAGACCTCCCAGGCGAACGGATTGAACAGGTAGCCCTTGCCCCAGATGGTCTTGATGCACACCGGCTCCCGGGGGTTGTCATTGAGCTTGCCGCGCAGCTTGCTGATGTACACGTCGACGCTGCGGTTGAGCCCGTCAAAGGCAATACCGCGCATGCGGTTGAGAATGTCATCGCGGGAGAGGATTTTCCCGGCGGCGCTGGCCAGCAACCACAGCAGTTCGAATTCCATGGTGGTCAGGTCGATCTTCTCCCCGCCCAGGCTCACCACCCGGCAACTGCGGTCGATGGCCAGGCGGCCGAACTCAAGGGCGCCGCGCACCGTGGGTTCCGGCGCCTGGCGACGTTGCAGGGCGCGCAGGCGAGCCAGCAGCACAGGCGGCTTGATCGGCTTGATCACATAATCATCGGCGCCGGACTCCAGGCCGAGGATGTGGTCGAGGTCGTCTTCCTTGGCGGTGAGGATCACGATGGGTGTGTCGGACACGTTGCGAATTTCACGGCACACATGCAGGCCGCTCTGGCCGGGCAGCATCAGGTCGAGCACGACGATCTTCGGCTTGAACTCCAGGAACGCCGCCAGCGCCAGGTCGCCGCGGTGCACGGCCAGCACCTCGAAGCCATGCTGGGACAGGAAATGGGCGATCAGCCCTGCCAGCTTCTCATCGTCCTCCACGAGCAAGACCTTGCCGAGACCCAAGTTATCCATAAATTTCCAGTGCACGCGCGGATTGAAGTGTGCGCATTATAGGTGGCAAGCCGGCAGACTAAAGCAGCTGGCCATCACTGGCCGACGAAGCTTCATGCTTTTAAGAGTTTTTAACAGTTTCACCGCAGTCTTTAACTCGGTACCGTCCGCCAGATGCGCCCCACACGCTTTTCGGAAATGTCGCTGATGACAACACCGCAAACACAAGAGAATCATGGCCCTCTACCTACATAGCGGGAGAAAACCATGTTCGTTCGTCACAAATCAGACATTGAAAACACCGCGCACTTTGTCGAATGGGGCGCTGGCACCAGCCATCGGTTGCTGACGGAAAAGGACGGGATGGGTTATACCGTCTGCCACACCGTCGTGCGTGCCGGCACCGAGTCACTGCTGCAATACCGTAATCACCTGGAGGCTTGCTACTGCATCGCCGGTGAGGGTGAAGTCGAAGATATGGACGGTAACGTCTACCCGATCCGCCCCGGTGATATTTATGCGCTGGACCAACACGACTGCCATTATCTAAGAGGCGGAAAGGAGCAGGACCTGGTGCTGGTCAGCGTATTCAACCCGCCGCTCAAGGGCGACGAGCGCCACAATCTCACGGATAAATCCGGCTCCGGCTACTGACGACGATTTGACTCACGGACACGAGCACACCATGCGCAAGGATTACCTGGCTTTCTTCATTTCGTTGTTTCTGTCACGCCTGGCCGACCAGATTCTGTTGTTCATCGTGCCGCTGATCGTGTTCCAGACCACCAACAGTGTGTCGTGGGCGGGCCTGGCGTTTTTTGTCGAATCCTTGCCGCGGTACCTGTCGTTCCCGGTGTGCGGGGCGTTGTGCGACAAATATCCCGCCGTGCGCGTCCTGCATATCAGCCAGGTGTACCGGGCGCTGGCGTGTGTGGCGGCGGTGCTGCTGTATGGAATGTTCGACGGGATTTACTGGATTGTCATGCTTTCGGCGCTGTGCGGCGTGTTGACCACCCAGGGCATCATGGCCCGGGAGGTGCTGCTGCCGCATATCTTCAAGCATTACACCTACGCCAAGACCTTGTCCTACTCGCAGATTGCCGACCAGACCGGGCTGGTGCTGGGCCCGCTGGTGGCGGCGCTGATGTTGGGCGTCTGGGCCTGGCACTGGGTCGTGCTGGGGGTTGCCGGGCTGTTCCTGCTGGCGGACCTGGCGATGCGCATCTGGCAACGCCACACCACGGTCAATCTTGAAACTTTCGAGCAGCACAACGACATCTGGCTGCAACCGTTGCGCGTTGCCTTCGGGCATATCCGCGACCTGCCGGAGCTGAAAAGGATTATCGCCCTGGCGGTGGGTGTGAACCTGATCATCGGCGTCACCCTCGCCACTTCCGCCGCGATGGTCATTGGCCAATACGCCGCCGGCAAGGACACCTACGCCGGGTTGCAGGCGGCCGGCGCGCTGGTGACCATCGCCATCCTGTTTTTCCTGGCGCGCGCTTCCCTGCCGCTCAAGGTGCTGGGCGGTTTGTCGTATTCGATGATTGCCGTGGGAGCGTTGATCACGGCCATCAGCCCGAATGTGTGGGCTTATGCCGTGGGTTTCCTGCTGCTGACCGGTTTCGACAAGATGTTCAACGTGTACATCCGCAGCGTCCGACAACGGGTAATCCCGGCCCGGGACTTTGGCAAGACGGTGGGCGTGCTGACCTTGCTCAACAACCTCTCGCAGCCGCTGGCCGGGTTGCTGATCGCACTGCTGGCGGCGCCGCTGGGGACGCAGGCGGTGATCCTGATACTCGCCGGGATCACCGCGTTGCTCGGTGCAGCGGTTGCGTCAGGCTGGCACGCCGCTGTGAAAGCGGAACTCGACGTCCGGTGACTCGATCAGTTCCTGCTCGGCGGCGCGTACACGGTCGATGACCTGGGCGATGTCCTTGGCGTCGCCGTACTGGTAAGCCAGTTTCAGATAACCCTGGAAATGCCGGGCCTCGCTTTTCAGCAGGCCGAAATAGAACTTGCCGAGTTCTTCGTCCAAATGCGGCACCAGTGCTTCGAAACGCTCGCAACTGCGGGCTTCGATAAACGCGCCGACCACCAGGGTATCCACCAGTTTGACCGGTTCATGGCTGCGCACCACCTTGCGCAAACCCGAAGCGTAGCGGCCGGCGGACAGTTGGCGCAGCTCGATCTTGCGCTTCTTCATCAGGCGCATGACTTGCTCATGGTGCACCAGTTCTTCCCGGGCCAGGCGTGACATCAGGTTGATCAGGTCGACGTGGGAATGGTACTTGGCGATCAGGCTCAAGGCGGTGCTGGCGGCCTTGAATTCACAGTTCTTGTGGTCGATCAGCAGGGTTTCCTGGTCGGCCAACGCGGCCTGGACCCAGCCGTCGGGGGTGCGGCAACCGAGGAATTCGTGGATTTCTGGCAGGTTCATCGGGCTCACGGGCAAAGATTCACAAAAGGCCGGCGATTATACCGACCGCGCCGCAGACCGCCAGCTACCGGGCTTGATGTGCATCAACATGACGTGTGCCGGGCAGCAACTATAGTTGTTCCACGCCCACCCTTTTTTGGAGAACCCGACCATGCAAGCCATACGCAGCATCCTGGTGGTCATCGAGCCTGAGCATTCGGAAAGCCTGGCCCTCAAGCGCGCCAAGCTGATTGCCGGCGTCACCGGGGCACATTTGCATTTGTTGGTGTGTGACAAGAAGCACGAGCATTCTGCGATGTTGAGCCTGCTGAAGGCCGGTTTGCAGGAGGATGGCTACAGCGTCACGACTGAACAGGCGTGGAATGACAGCCTGCATGAAACCATCATCGACGTGCAGCAGGCAGAGGGTTGTGGGTTGGTGGTCAAGCAGCATTTCGCTGACAGCCCGCTGAAAAAGGCGCTGTTGACGCCTGCCGACTGGAAGTTGATGCGCTACTGCCCGACTCCGGTGCTGCTGGTGAAGACGTCCAGGCCTTGGGCTGGCGGGGTGATTTTGGCGGCCATCGATGTGGGCAATTCTGATGCCGAGCATCAGGCGTTGCATAACGCGATCATTGATCATGGGTTTGATATCGCGAGCCTGGCCAAGGCGCAGTTGCATGTGATCAGTGCGCATCCGTCGCCAATGCTGTCGGCGGCGGATCCGGTGTTTCAGCTCAAGGAGACGATCGAGGCCCGGTATCGTGAGCAGTGCAAGGCGTTTCAGGCGGAGTTCGATATTGACGACACTCATCTGCATATCGAGGAAGGGCCGGCGGATGTGTTGATTCCTCATGCGGCGCACAAATGGCAGGCGGCGGTGACCATCATAGGTACGGTGGCGCGCACCGGGATTTCAGGGGCGTTGATCGGGAATACGGCGGAGGTAGTGCTGGATGCGGTGGACAGTGATGTGTTGGTGCTTAAGCCGCAGGAGTTGATGGATCATCTGGAAGAGCTGGCTAATGGGTGATGCTTCTTTTTGGGGGCATATCCGTTTTTGGGTGATGGCTTGTATTGGTTCCGCTCTTACAGCGGGTCACTTTTGAACAGCCCAAAAGTAACCAAAAGGCTCTTGCCCCACCACTCGGCACCTCGCCTAGGCTCGGTGTGCCCTCACTCCGGCTTTGGACCGTGGGCCGCCGTCATGGGCCATCCTTGGCCCAGGACGGCTAACCCGGCGTCCTGCCGGGTTACCCACGCTCCAAAGCCTGCGTTCGGCCAGCGTGGTTTAACGGGGCGCCTAAGATCAAAATCAAGATCAAAAGCAAGAGCACAGCGGCCTACCGGCCGGCTTGAGTGTTTAGAAGCAAAATCAAAAGCTAAAGCGGGCACGGTCAAATGTGGGAGCTGGCTTGCCTGCGATGGCATCAACTGGGTGTACCTGATGCACCGAGTTGTCTGCATCGCAGGCAAGCCAGCTCCCACAGAAAAGCAGATTTGCTTTTGATCTTGATCTGAGCGAACGCGGGTAGTGCAGAGCGGGTAAACCGGCAGGACGCCGTGACCGAAGAAACGGATATGTACACCCGCATGGCGCAGTAATTGCGTCCCCCCCAATCCAACCCCCCAAAAAAGGAGCACCCCCCATGCAACTACGCGCCTTGCGATATTTCCACGAGGTCGCCCGCTGCGCCTCCCTGCGTAAGGCCGCCGAACGTCTTTACGTCACCCCCACCGCCGTCAGCCGCCAGATCGAACACCTGGAACACTTCTTCGGCGCCGCCCTGATTGAGCGCGGCCCCCGCGGCATCCGCCTCACCGCCGAGGGCGAGTGCCTGGCCGAACAAGTCACCTCAACCCTGCGCGGCCTCGACCAGGTACGCGAAGTCATCGCCAGCCGCCAAAGCCAGGTGGCCGGTAACATCAGCATCCATGTGTCAGAAAGTATCGTTTCCACCGTGCTCGCCCCGGTGCTCGCCACCTTCTACCGCGCCCACCCCAAGGTCACCTTCAACATCGTGATCGCCAGCGCCTCGGCCACCCTCGACGCCCTGTGCAGCGGCGAGGCGGACCTGGGCCTGGCGTTCTACCTGCAAGAGCGCGCCGACGTCGAAGTCACCGCCCACTGCCAGTTATGGCACCGGGTGCTGGTCAGCGCCGAACACCCCTTCGCCCAGCGCGACAGCATCGAATTGAGCGAACTGCAAGGCCAGCCCCTGGCGATTCCCGACTCGGCCTACGGCGTGCGCCAGGCCCTGGAAGTGGCGGCAAAAAAACGCGGCGTCACCCTCGAACCGGTGTTCACCACCAGCTCCCTGGAAGTGCAGAAGAGCCTGGCCCGGCAACGGGCAGCGGTGCTGATTTTGCCCCAGGTCGAGGCAGACGTGCGGGACCTGGGCGACGGCCTGGTCGCCGTGCCGATCGCCGATGAAGACCTCGGCCGCATCCGCATCGACCTCTGCGTGTACCGCAACCGCCCCCGCTCGGTGGCGGTGCTCAAGTGCCAGGAAATGCTGGCGGGGGCGATGCAGCGTTGTTCGCTGAACTGAGCCTGAGCCTCAGAAGATGTTGATCGGCACATTGGCGACGAGGCGGAACTCATCGTAGCTGCCGTCAATCTGCCCGCCGCTGGCGCGATGGTTGTAGACGATGGTGCGCAGTACGGTGTTCTTGAGTGTTCCGGACTGAATCACATAGGCCAGCATCAAGCCGTTTTCGTTGTGCTTGGCGCCATCCAGGCTGCGCACGTTGTAGCCGGTGTTGTGGCCGTTGCGGTCGCCATCGTAATGGGTGCCGTCGATGTCCCAACCCTTGGCGTGCCACAGGCTGGCGGTGAGGCCGGGCACACCGTAGGCGGCGAAGTCCAGGTCGTAGCGCAACTGCCAGGACTTTTCGTTGGGGCCGTTGTAGTCCGAGTACAGCGAGTTGGCCATGTAGTTGCCGGTGGACTCCCACACGTAGTCGAAGTATTCGTTGCCGAATACCTGCTGCCAGGCCAGGGTCAGGCTGTGGGCCAGGTGCGTGGCGGTGAAGGCCAGGCTGGCGGCGTTATTGTCGATGTAGCCGAGGTTTTTGTCGCCCGAGTCGCTGGTGTGGTAGTAGTTGAAGGCGGTCTTCAAGGCGATGTCGCTTTTGTCACCGATGCGGTGGGTCAGGCCGACGTAGGTCTGGTCCCACATGTCTTCGAAACGCGACGCGTAGACGCTGGCTTCCAGCCCGTAACCCGGTTTTACCGTGGCTCCCAGGTAGCTGATGCGTGCGCCGCTGTAGGCGCGGTTGCCGAAGGTGGTGGTGAGCTTTTCGGCGCCGGTGCCGGTGCGTGGAATCGCCCGCTCGAAGCTGCCGCCCTGCACCGACAGCCAGTCGAATTCGTTGCTGAACAAGCCCACGCCCTGGAAGCTGGAGGGCAGGGCGCGGTTGTCCTTGTAACGCAGGATCGGATTGTCGGTCATCAGCCGGCCCGCCTTGATCTCGGTGCTCGACAGGCGAAAACGCACGTCGCCCACCCCCAGGCGGCTCCAGGTGGGAATCGCATCGCCGTCGCCGTCCACCAGCACCCGGTCGCCGCCATTGGCCACCTTGCCGTGGCCGCGCTCCAGGTTGACCGCGCTGAAGATCCCCGCGTCCACACCCACGCCAATCAGGCCCTGGGTGTAGCCGGAGCTGTACTTGAGCATGCTGGTCTGCACCCAGGTTTCCCGTACACGCGTGGGCTCGACGCCGCCGGCTTTCTTGATGCTCAAGTGGGTGGTGCGTTGGGTGTGCTGGTTGGAATAGTAGTGGCGCAGGTTCAGGTCCAGGGTGCTGCCTTCGAGGAAGCCCGGTGCGCTGGCCTGGGCGTTTTCCTGGGCGAAAGCCTGGGTGCTGGACGCCAGGGTGACGGCCAGCAAAAGACGTGGATACATGGTAAATCCCCATACAAATCAGACGTAAGGCGACCGTCCCGGCAGGCCTTCAGGTGCTGCCGGTCGGTGGCGAAAAGACGCGGGACAGTGGGAAAAGGTATTCAGCGAACCGAAGCTTCTGTGAGCCGGGTTTCGCGGGCCGGGCTGCCGGGCAGCGGCGGACGGGTTTCCTTGGCGAACCAGGCGGCGGTGAGGCACACCAGGTTGGCGATCAGCAGGTACCAGACCGGCGACATCGGGTCGCCGGTGGTGCCGATCAGCCAGGTGATGATGATCTGCGCGGTGCCGCCAAACGCCGCCACACCGAAGGCGTAGACGATGGAGAAACCGGTGGAGCGCACGGATTTCGGGAAGCTTTCCACCAGCAACACGATCAGCGCCGCGCCACTCATGCCGTGCAGGCCCGAGAGTACCGCCAGGGTCAACAGGAAGGTCGCCGGGCTTGGGTGCTCGGTCATCAGTTGCAGGGCCGGGAACAAAATCAACAGCAACACCACCCGCGGTGTCATCAGGATCGTACGGCGCCCGAAGCGGTCGCAGAGCATGCCGCCGGCCACCGCGCACACGGCCATCGCTGCGCCGGCCACCAGGGTCGAGAGCATCGAGATGCTGGTGGGCAGCTTCAGTTCGGTGAGGGCGAAGGTGGTCATGTAGTTGAGGAAGTACTGGGTGATGGTGCTGCCGGAAAGGATCAGCAACCCCAGCACCAGTGCGCGCCGGTGCTTGCCGCAGACTTCCCGTACCAGGTCGCCGGTGCTGGTTTGCTCGCCGTGGCCGTGGAAGGTTTCGGCGAGGTTGCGGCGGATGTAGATGCCGATCGGCAACACCAGCAGGCCGAACACGAACGGCACGCGCCAGCCCCAGCTGTTGAGGTCTTCCGGGGACATGACCTTGGTCAGGGTGAACCCTACCAGCCCGGCCACCATGGCTGCGACGCCCTGGGCGACTACTTGCCAGCAGGCGTAGGTCCCGCGTTTGTGGGGTGGCGCCGCTTCGAGGATGTAGGTGGTGGCGGGGCCGGCTTCACCGCCCCAGGCCAGGCCCTGGATCATGCGGGTGAGCACCAGCAGGATCGGCGCCGCGATACCGATGGTCTCGTAACCGGGCAATATCGCGATGCTGCCGGTGCCCACGGCCATCATCACCAGGGTCAACAGCATCGCCGGTTTGCGCCCGACGCGGTCGGCGTAGGCGCCGATCAGTACTGCGCCCAGGGGCCGGACGATAAAGCCGATACCGAACGCCGTGACCGACAGCATCAGGCTGACGAAAGCGCTGTCGGACGGGAAGAACGTGTGGCCGATCATCACCGCAAAGGTTGCGTACACACCAAAGTCGAAAAACTCCACGGCGTTGCCCAGGACCACGGCGAAGATGCTCTTTTTGCCGGCGTCCGGGGACGGTGTTTCGGGTGCGTGATCAGGATCGGATCGTGTCAATTGCTCAGTGTGCATACCAGCCCCTCGATTTTAGTTATAGG
Source organism: Pseudomonas sp. NPDC087814 (assembly GCF_044742865.1). Classification (NCBI taxonomy): domain Bacteria; kingdom Pseudomonadati; phylum Pseudomonadota; class Gammaproteobacteria; order Pseudomonadales; family Pseudomonadaceae; genus Pseudomonas; species Pseudomonas sp. NPDC087814. Next base: position 186,349 of record NZ_JBIUVK010000003.1, read on the forward strand.
TCGTCCGAGCTCCAGGCCAAGAGGGCCCGGAGCTGGCGTGTGGGTGGGCAGTTCTTACAGCGTCAAAAGTCAGGAAGGATTCGGCCAGTGGTGGATTGCGCCACGCCAGCTCTCGTAGGTTTTAGCGATTTGCAGCAGCCATTGATCGGCAAAACGCGGGGCGATCATCTGCAGGCCGATGGGCATGCCATCGGCGGCGAAACCGCAGTTGATCGACAACGCCGGTTGCTCGCCCATGTTCCACGGCACCGTGAACACGATGTGTTCGAACGGCAGTTGCGGGTTGTTGCTCGGTGATGGCCACTCGGCCGGGAACGCATTGACCTGGTTGGTGGGGGACAGCACCAGGTCGAGTTCGGTGAACACCTGCGCGGCGCGGCGGCGCATTTCAAAGGTCTGGTTGAAACCCTTTACGGCTTGTACGCCGCTGATCTCGGCGCCCGGCGCGGCCCAGTCGCGGATGTACGGCAAGACCTTGTCGAACTGCTCGCTGCTCAGGGCCGACAAATCGCCCCACTGGCGGGCGCGCCAGAAATGGTCGAGGCCATCGAGTTGTGCGCGGTCCATGATTGGCGGGATCAGCGTGACCTTGGCGCCGTGGGCTTCGAACAGCCGCGCGGCTTGCTCCACGGCTTCACAGACGAAGCCTTCAGGCTGCATGCCTGCGCCGGGTTCAAGCATCAGGCCGACGCGCAGGCCCTTGACCGAGAGCGGCTGGTTACTCCACTGGGTGGTGAGCGGCGGCAGGCTGGTGGCATCGCGGGCATCGGGGCGGGCCAGGTGTTGCATCAACAGCACGCAGTCGTCGACGGTGCGGGTCATGGGCCCGGCGGCGCGGCCGGTGTAGTACGGGTCGATGGGGATGCGCCCCAGGGTCGGCTTGAATCCCACCAAGCCGCACCAGGCGGCGGGCAGGCGCACCGAGCCACCGATGTCGGTGCCCACGTGCAGCGGGCCGTAACCGGCGGCGGCCGCTGCGGCGGCACCGGAGCTGGAACCGCCGGTGTTGTTGGCGGTGTTCCACGGGTTGCGGGTGATGCCGTGGAAGCTCGACAGGCCGGAAGACAGCATGCCGAAGTCCGGGTTGGTGGTCTTGGCCAGGATTATCGCGCCCGCTTCACGCATGCGGGCTGCGGGCGGTGCGTCCCTGAGGGCCGGGGTCAGGCGGGTGGCCGCGCTGCCGAGGGGAATGGGCACGCCTTCGGTGGCGATCAATTCCTTGAGAGTCACCGGTACGCCATCAAGGGCGCCGTTGGGTTGGCCCTTGTTCCAGCGCTCGGTGGAGGCCTGGGCCTGCTGGCGCACCTGTTGCGGGTCGAAGGCATAGAGCGCGTTGATCTGCGGCTCCCAGCGGTCGATGTGGGCCAGGAGTTGGTCGTAGTAGTCGATGGGCGCGAGTTGCCGGCTGGCAAATTGCGCCAGCAGTTCGGCGGCCGTAAGGGTATGCAGGTCAGTCATCGAACGCTTCCTTGTGATGGGCCGGCTGGCTCATGGCGGGTTGCAGTAGGGACGACTATATAAACCCCGGTGTGACGCGGCCATCACAATCGATGCAGTTCAGTGTTGCGTTTTTGTGTGCACTGAAACCGGCGGGTAGATGTGGGAATGGCTGGAAGGTTTACTGTTTGGCGGGAGGACCTCAGGCGCAGGCACCTGGCGTCTTTTTCCTGCGTGCCGACTCACGACGATAGCTCCGGATAGGCTGGGGTTTCGCCCGTATGCGGGATTGGAAAGACATCCACGTCGCAGGGTCAAAGCGGGTGGCTGATACCACCGCTTCCTGGAGCAGCATGATGGAAATAGCGTCTGACGCATCCGGGTATTCAGTATCGAGGATGATTTCCAAGGTGTCCTTGTCGCGATAGCCGCTGCAGGTCGGAATCAGACTGAAGGCGTGATCTATACCTTCGGACTCATTCGGCTCGCAGATGGATGAAACAACGCCCACATAAACATTCCGATCGTTCAGCGTGAACATGCATTGAGAGCCGCGCGCAATGGATTCCCTGAGTAGGGTCCTGAGGGGGCGCCCCGTTAGAAGCTCGAGCATCAATTGCTGGTTCAGTTCCTCCTCTGAAGCAAGTTGCAGTCTTCGTCGACGCCAACGCACAAATAATCGCGCCCAGCAGTAGGGAATGATCATGGCTGTCAGGCCGACCTGGAGCAAAAATACCCAGAGGCCATGATTTCTCTCGGTGGCAATATCCAGCTCTATCAGCAGCTTGCCCAGATAAGCACTGTAATCAATGGGGATTGTCTGGCCAGCCAGTTGCAGCGGCTGTTTGGACAGGCAAAGAATCAAAGTGGTCAGTACGAACGACAGTACGAGGCAGGTCCAGCCTAATCTTGCGACCTGTAGATAGAGTAACTGGCCCTCAAAGCGGTGGAGGCGGCAGTAATGGCCGGGGTGTTTCAAACACACCAAATAGCCACTCACCAGTAACGGCAGTATCAGTAGTAGCCCCATGGGTTATTTGAATATCAGTTCACGTATCTTGCGCTTGTGTTCCTTGAACTCGGGTGAGTTGGCGATTTCCGCCGGGTCGACAGAAATACCCCACTCACCCACTATCCTCATGGTTTTGTACCGCTTGATAGCCCTGATATTTTCCAGATCTTCCTCAGTGGGTTTCTTGAACCACGCAAACGACTCAAACATGACCGGCACCCTCATAAAAAAGTAGTCGGTTTTATAGCAAGAGCCGTTTTTACCGACTACTGATGGCCCCCATCCAGAACTCCCCGCGTATCGTAGGAAACGTCCTTAGTTGCCCCAACGGTCTAAAACGTCGGCGGCGTAATCACCCAGATCACCACCGCATCCACCTTTCCGGGGTTGCCATAGCGATGGGGCTCACTGCTGGGGAAGCTGAAACTGTCGCCTTCAGCCAGCTGAAAATGCCGCTCGCCCACCCATAACTCAAACGTTCCGCTCAACACATAACCCGCCTCTTCACCCTCATGGCTATAGCTCTGCTGGCTATAGGTGCCCGGTGGAAAGCGCGAGTGCAGCATCTCCAATTGATGATTGGGCAGGGGCGTCAGCAACTGGTCGACGATCCCGTCCTCATAGTGAATGCTCTGGCGATTGTTCCTGCGCACCACAAAACCTTCATCCTCCGCTGCCGGCGTGGTCTCACTGGCAAAAAACCACTGGATCGTCACCCCCAGGCTGCGGGCGATGTTGAACAAGGCCGGGATCGACGGGTAGGCGAGGTTGCGTTCCAGTTGGCTGATATAGCCGGCCGTCAATTCGCTCATCTGCGCCAATTCGGTAAGCGTCATGCCCCGGGCCTTGCGCAAGCCGCGGATGCGGGTGCCGAGAAACAGCTGTGGCGGTTGGTCGTTCAAATGTCCCACGCTACTTTCAATCCTTCATAAATCGCCTCTTCGGCGGTACGCGGCGCCAGGCAATCGCCGATCCGCGTGAACGCCACCAGGCCTTCCAGTTCTGCGCCCAGAGTGTCCACCGGCTGGTGGCCCTGGCACAACACCAGGGTGTCGATATTTTCCAGCAGCATCGGCTCGCCGCTGGCGGTGTGTTGCAGGTAGACGGTAGTGTCGTCGCAGCCGTACAAACGGGCGTAAGGGATGATCGGAATGCCCAGCCGATGCAGTTCGCCGGCCAGTTGGTCACGCACGTACAACGGCAGGTTTTCCCCGCAATGGGTGCCGTTCACCGCCAGTTGCACCTGATGGCCGGCACGGGTGAGGCGCTCGGCAATGCCCGGGCCGATCCAGTCGCAACGCCAGTCCACGACGACCACCGAACGGCCCAGTTGCACCTCATCGCGCAGCACTTGCCAGGCATCCACCACCTGTAGCTCGCCGCCGCGTTCGAAGGCCGGCCAGTAGGGCTCGGCGCCGGTGGCGATGATCACCCGGTCAGGTTGTTCGCGTTCCACCAATGCGCGGTCGACGCGGGTGTTGCGCACCACGCGGACCCCGGCCAGTTCCATCTCGCGCTGCAGGTTGGTACTGGCCCCGCCGAACTCGCTGCGCCGGGGCAGTAACTGCGCCAGAAGCACTTGGCCGCCCAATTGGGCACTGGCTTCATACAAGGTCACCTCATGTCCGCGCTGCGCCGCCACCGCTGCCGCTTTCATCCCTGCCGGGCCGCCACCGGCGACCATGATCCGCTGGCGTCGCAGTGCCGGTTGCAGTTGGCCAAACTGCAATTCGCGGCCGGTCTCGGGATGCTGGATGCAGGAGATCGGCAGGCCTTTGTGGAAGTGGCCGATGCACGCCTGATTGCAGGCGATGCACGCCCGTACATCCTCGGCATGGCCGCTTGAGGTCTTGGCCGGCATGCGCGGGTCGCAGATCAGTGCGCGGGTCATGCCGCACACATCGGCCTGGCCGCGTTGCAGCATCAATTCGGCCTCCTGGGGCTGGTTGATGCGCCCGGTGACGAACAGCGGAATCGACAGGTGCGTCTTGAACGTCGCCGCTTCTGCCGCCAGGTACGCCGGGGCAATCGCCATGGGCGGCACGATATGGATCGCGCCGCCGAGGGAGGCCGAGGTGCCGGCGACGATGTGCACGTAATCCAGGTGTGATTGCAGCTGTTGCACGGCGGCCAGGGAATCCTCTTCGGTCAGGCCTTCGGGGTCGCGTTCATCGGCAGAAATGCGTAGCCCGATGATGAAGTGCTCGTCGGTTTCGGCACGCACCGTGGCGATGATTTCCCGCAGGAAACGCAGGCGTTGTTCCAGCTCGCCGTTGTAGCCGTCGGTGCGGCGATTCACCCGCGGGTTGAGAAATTGCGCAGGCAGGTAACCATGGCTGGCGACCACTTCCACACCGTCAATCCCGGCCTGATACAGGCGCCTTGCCGCAGCGCCGTAGCCGGCGACGATCTCGTCGATCATTGTCTGGTCAAGGGCGCGCGGCATCACCCGGAAGCGTTCGTTGGGCACCCCGGAAGCCGAGTAAGCCACCGCCAGCAAACCGGCGGCCGACTCCATGATTTCCCGCCCTGGATGGAAAATCTGCGACAGCACCACGGTGCCGTGGGCGTGGCAGGTTTCGGCCAGTCGGCGATAGCCGTCGATGCAGCTGTCATCGGTGGCCATCAGCACATGGGAGGTGTAGCGGGCGCTGTCGTGCACCCCGGCCACCTGCAACACAATCAACCCCACGCCGCCTTCGGCGCGTGCCCGGTGGTAGGCGATCAACTGCTCGTTGACCTGGTTGTCGGTGGGCATCGAGGTGTCGTGCCCGCTGGACATGATGCGATTTTTCAGGCGTTTGCCACGCAGTACCAACGGTTCAAAAAGATGCGGAAAGGCATGGGGCGACATGGTGCGAATACTCCAGGCGCTGTTGTTATTATTTTTCTATAGGAGGTCAGCCTCAGTAAAAAATCAACTTGTTTTTTTACTGGTGACTGGATTAGCGTCAACCACATCACCCACCCGCCTGGAGAATAAAAATGCCTGGGGCCACCGAACGACAGCTGCGCGAAGAGCTTGCCGCCTGCTACCGGCTGATCGCGCACTTTCGCATGAGCGATTTGATTTTCACCCATATCTCGGTGCGTATCCCGGGGCCCGAGCATCACTTTTTGATCAACCCCTATGGGCTGATGTTCGAGGAGATCACCGCCTCCAGCCTGGTGAAGATCGGCCTGGACGGACGTGCGGTCGAGGCTTCGGCCCATGGCGTCAACCCGGCGGGGTTTGTGATTCACAGCGCGATTCACGGCGCCCGCGAAGATGCGCAGTGCGTGCTGCACACCCATACCCGCGCCGGCTGTGCGGTGGCGGCCCTGGAATGCGGGCTGTTGCCGGTGAACCAGATTTCCATGGAGTTCTACGGCAAGGTCGCCTACCACGACTACGAAGGCGTGGCGCTGGACATGGACGAGCAACAGCGACTGGTGCGCGACCTCGGCGACAAGCCGGTGTTGATGCTGCGCAACCATGGTTTGTTGACGGTAGGGGAGACGGTCAGCCAGGCGTTCCTGCGCATGTATTACCTGGAGAAGGCCTGCGATATCCAGATCGCCGCCCAGGCGTGCGGCAAGCTGATCCTGCCGCCTGCGCACGTGTGTGAATACACCGAGCGGCAGTTCAATGAGCCAGGCCGGCCACTGGAAGAGGGCGAACTGGCAGACCCGGACGCCATGCAACTGGCATGGGCGGCATTGCTGCGGTTACTGGATCGGGTGTCGCCGGGGTTCCGGGAGTGAGGTAGAGTCGTCCAGCCGACTCAACCCAAGGACACCGCCTCATGACCCAGGAATCCCGTTTCTCCCGCATGGAACCGGAGTTGCGCAAGGCCAATCTGGTGCAGGCGACGTTGGCCTGCCTCAAGCGCGACGGCTTCCAGGGCGCGTCGATCCGCAAGATCAGCGCCGAGGCCGGGGTGTCGGTGGGGCTGATCAGTCATCACTACTCGGGCAAGGATGAGCTGGTGGCCGAGGCCTATCGGTCAATCACCCGGCAGGTCATGGACCTGCTGCGGGATACGATGGCCAAGGCGCCGCCCAGTCCGCGGGAGCGGCTGTCGGCGTTCTTCCGCGGCTCGTTCTCCCCCGAATTGCTCGACCCGCAACTGCTGGATGCCTGGCTGGTGTTCTGGGGGGCGGTCAAGACGGCCCCGGCGATCAACCAGGCCCACGAACACTCCTATGGCGAGTACCGCACCATCATGCGTTCGGCCTTGGTGGACATGGCCGGGGAGGAGGGCTGGAAGCAGTTCGATGCCGATTTGGCGGCCATCGCCTTGAGCGCCTTGCTCGACGGCTTGTGGCTGGAATCGGGGCTCAATCCCGGCACCTTCACCCCGGAGCAGGGCATCCAGATCTGCGAAGCCTGGGTCGATGGCTTGCAGTCGGGCGGGCGCAAGCGCTTCCAGATCAAACCCTGAACTGACGATTCCGCGCCGCCTGGACGCAATGTCCGGGCCGGCATTTTCCCCTCGAAAAATATTTGCAGTTACCCGATTGCCTCCTTACTGAACACTCGTTTAGTATCGCCCCATGTCGCACCCCTCAAGCCAATTAAAATAATTCGAGGATTCCATGACTACAGATCCGTCCGTGCTCACTCAGGTGCAGGCAGGCGTTGCCTGGATCACCCTCAATCGCGGCCCCCAGCGCAATGCCCTGGACATCCCGACCCTCAAGCACCTGCACGCCTTGCTGGACGGTTTCAACCGCGACCCGGCTGTGCGCGTGGTGGTACTGACCGGCAGCGGTCGCAGCTTCTGCGCCGGTGCCGACCTTGCCGAATGGGCCGATGCCGAAGCCCGTGGCGCCCTCGAAACCTACGGCTGGACCGAAACCGCCCACGCCCTGATGACCCGCCTGCACACCCTCGACAAACCTACCCTCGCCGCCATCAACGGCACGGCGGTCGGTGCCGGCATGGACCTCACCCTGTGCTGCGACCTGCGCGTCGCCGCGCAATCGGCACGCTTCAAGGCCGGCTACACCAGCATGGCCTACTCGCCGGACGCCGGCGCCAGCTGGCATCTGCCGCGCCTGATCGGCAGCGAGCAAGCCAAGCGCCTGCTGTTCCTCGATGAATTGTGGAGCGCCGACCGCGCCCTGGCCGCCGGGCTGGTGGGCGAAGTCGTTGCCGACGAGCAACTGCATACCCACGTCGCCGAGCTGGCCACGCGCCTGGCCAACGGCCCGACCTTTGCGTTTGCCCAGACCAAAACCCTCATCCGCGAAGGCGCCGGGCGCAGCCTGCCCGAGCAGCTCCAGGCGGAACTCGCCGCCGGCCTGCTGTGTGGACGCAGCGCCGACGGTGCTGAAGCCCTGCGCGCCTCGATGGAAAAGCGCCCACCGAACTTCTCCGGCAACTGATTCCCCTTCAAAACACCCTCGAACGATCGACAGGTAGCGCCATGAATTTCCAGCCCAGCCAAGAACAAGACATGTTGGTGGACGCGGTACACAGTTTTGTTGCCAAGGAGTTGTTGCCCCACGAGGAGGCGGTGGACCGCGCCGATGAAGTTTCGCCGGAGCTTGCCGCGCAGATTCGTGACAAGGCCATCGCTGCCGGTTTCTATGCCTTCAACATGCCGGAAGACGTCGGCGGTGGCGGCCTGGATTACCTGTCACAGGCGTTGATCGAGCGTGAGTTGTCGAAAGTCTCCTGGGCGCTGCATGTGTTTGTCGCCCGGCCGTCGAAAATCCTCATGGCCTGCACCGGCGCGCAGATTGGCGAGTACCTGTTGCCGTGCGTGCAGGGCAAGAAGATCGACTGCTTTGCCCTGACCGAACCGGGTGCCGGTTCCGACGCCAATGCGATCAAGACCCGCGCCGTGCGCAGCGGTGATGACTTTGTGCTCAATGGCAGCAAGCACTTCATCAGCCACGCCGGCCACGCGGATTTCGCCATCGTGTTTGCCGTTACCGACACCTACGAACACAACGGTCGCCAACGCAATGCGGTGACCTCGTTCCTGGTGGACCGTGGCACGCCGGGCATGACCATTCGCCGGGGCCCCAAGTGCGTCAGCAACCGCGGCTACCACACTTATGAAATGTTCTTCGACGACTGCCGCGTACCAGCCTCCAAAGTCCTCGGCGAAGTCGGCAAAGGTTGGGAAGTCGCCAATGCCTGGCTGACCGCAGGCCGGGTGATGGTGGCTGCCAACTGCGTCGGCCAGGCCCAGCGTGCGCTGGACGTTTCCCTGCAATGGGCGGCCGACCGCAAGCAATTCGGCCAGCCCATCGGCACCTACCAAGGCATCTCGTTCAAGCTCGCCGACATGGCCACGCAAATCCGTGCGGCCGAACTGCTGACCCTGAACACCGCCTGGAAAATGGACCAGGGCACCATGACCGACGGCGAGGCCGGCATGGCCAAGTTGTTTGCCAGCGAAGTACTGGGCAAGGTTGCCGATGAAGCGGTGCAGATCTACGGCGGCATGGGTTTGATGGACGAAGGCCCGGTGGAGCGCATCTGGCGCAACGCGCGGATCGAGCGGATCTGGGAAGGCACTTCGGAAATCCAGCGCCACATTATTGCCCGCGAACTGTTGCGGCCACTGTTGCGTTGATCGGGTCGGAGAACGCTTATGTCCCAGGCTATTCGCGACAATCTCAAGCGCCTGCTGGCGCCCCGTCACCTGGCATTCGTCGGTGGGCGCAGCATGGCCCGTGCCCTCAAGCGCTGCGCCGAGGGTGGTTTTGCCGGCCAGATGTGGCTGGTCAACCCGCAATATGACAGCCTCGATGGCGTTCCCTGCGTGCGTCGCGTGGCCGATTTGCCGTGCGGTCCGGACGCGGTGTTTATCGCTACCAATCGCGAGCTGACCCTGACCTGTGTCGCCGAACTGGCGGCCATTGGCACCGGTGGCGCCATCTGCTACGCCTCCGGGTTTGCCGAAACCGGCGCCGAGGGCCAAGCCTTGCAGCAACAACTGCTCAAGGCCGCTGGCGAGATGGCACTGCTGGGCCCCAATTGCTATGGCCTGCTGGATTACCTGCACAGCTCGGCGTTGTGGCCGGTGGCCCATGGCGGCAAGCCGGTCGAGAAGGGCGTTGCGGTGCTGACCCAGAGCGGCAACTTTGCCTACAACCTGTCCATGAGCGACCGTTCGCTGCCGGTGGCCTATATGGCGTCGGTGGGCAACCAGGCGCAGTTGGGGGTTGCCGAGTTGATGGACGTGCTGCTCGACGAGCCGCGCGTTACAGCGATTGGCTTGCACCTGGAAGGCTTGAAGAATGTGCCGGGGTTCGCCCGTGCGGCCCACAAGGCCCTGGAAAAAGGCATTCCGATCATCGCCCTGAAAACCGGGGTGTCACAGATCGGCGCCGAGTTGGCTTTGAGTCATACCAGTTCGTTGTCGGGTTCCGATGCGCTGTACGACAGTCTGTTCGCGCGCCTGGGTGTGATCCGGGTCAGCGGGCCGGTGAGTTTTGTCGAGACCCTGAAGGCGGCGGCCTGCGGTAATCTGCCGGCGGGCAACAGCCTGATCGCCCTGGCCTGTTCCGGTGGTGATGCCGGGTTGATTGCCGACTACGCCGAGCGCAACGATTTGAGCCTGCCGAAGCTCGACGAAGGCCAGCGTGAAGAGTTGGCGCAGGTGCTGCCCAGCTACGCCAACCTGGTCAACCCGCTGGATTTCACCACGGCCATCTGGGGCAACAGCGACGCGCTTAATACGATGCTCGACACGGCACTGCGCACCGAAGCGGATGCGGCAATGCTGGTGCTCGACTACCCGGCGGAATTTACCGGTGAGCGCAAGGAGTGCGACCTGCTGCTGGAGCTGTTTTGCAGCGCACTGGCTCGTCACGGCAAGACTGGCTTTGTCACCTCGGCATTTCCCGAATTGCTCCCGGCCCACGCTCGCGAGCGCCTGCATGCCCAGGGCGTTGCCGCGTTGCAAGGCGTGGAAGATGCGCTGGCGGCCTGGGGCCGGATTGCCGACTATCAAGACAATCGCCGGGCGTTGTTGGCGCGGGGTGAGTCGATACTGGTGCCGCTGTGCCCGCAAGCGCTTGAACAACACGGACAGTCGCTTGATGAGTGGGATTCCAAGCAGGCTTTACGGGCTTTCGGCCTGACCACGCCAGCCGGTGTCTTGAGCACTCCCGAGCGGGCCATAGCCGATGCCAAAGTGCTGGGTTACCCGCTGGTACTCAAGGCCGTCAGTGCCGACTTGCCGCATAAAACCGAAGCTGGCGCCGTGGCGCTCAACCTGCAGGACGGCTTCGCCTTGACTGCTGCCCTGGCTCATATGCGCGAGCAAATCGCCGCTTATGCGCCGGATGTGCCGTTCGATCAGCTGCTGCTGGAGTCCATGGCTACGCCGCCGCTGGCCGAGCTGATTGTGGGCATCAAGCGCGAAAACGACTTCGGCCTGGCGCTGGTGATCGGCGCTGGTGGAATCCTCGTGGAGTTGCTCAAGGACAGCCGCAGCCTGCTGCTGCCCACCACCGACGACGCAATCCGCAACGCCTTGCTCAGCCTGCGCAGCGCCGCATTGCTGCAAGGCTTTCGCGGACGCGAAGTGGCCGACATGGAAGCCCTGGTGGCGGCGATTCGTGCGGTGGCCGACTACGCCTGCGCCAACGCCGGGCAATTGCTGGAACTCGATGTAAACCCATTGCTGGTCAATGCCCGGGGCGCCACGGCGGTCGATGCATTGATCCGTCTCGCCCAGGCGTGAAGGAGATGACAATGCAAAGCAAAACCTTGACGGGCGGCCAGGCCCTGGTGCGATTGCTGGCCAACTATGGTGTCGACACGGTGTTCGGGATTCCCGGCGTGCACACGCTGGAGCTGTATCGCGGCTTGCCGGGCAGCGGTATTCGGCATGTGCTGACCCGCCACGAGCAGGGCGCCGGCTTTATGGCCGACGGTTATGCGCGGGTCAGCGGCAAGCCGGGGGTGTGTTTCATCATCACCGGGCCGGGGGTGACCAATGCCGCGACGGCGATCGGCCAGGCGTATGCCGACTCGATTCCGCTGCTGGTGATTTCCAGCGTCAACCACACCGCCAGCCTCGGCAAAGGCTGGGGCTGCCTGCATGAAACCCAGGACCAGCGGGCGATGACCGCGCCCATCACTGCGTTTTCGGCAGTAGCGTTGAGTGCCGAGGATTTGCCGGAGTTGATCGCGCGGGCCTACGCGGTGTTCGACAGTGAGCGACCGCGCCCGGTGCATATTTCGGTGCCGCTGGATGTACTGTCGGCGCCGATCAAACGGGACTGGAGCAATGAGGTGGTGCGCCGTCCCGGACGCGGTTTGCCATCGGCTGAAAGCCTTGATCAGGCAGTGGCAAAACTGGCCGCGGCCAAGCGCCCGATGATCATTGCCGGTGGCGGTGCGCTGTTGGCGGCCGATGCCTTGCAGCGCTTGAGTACGCAGTTGGCGGCGCCGTTTTTCAGCAGTGTCGCCGGCAAGGGATTGTTGCCGGTGGAGCATCCGCTGAATGCCGGTTCGACCCTGTGTGTCGAGCCCGGCTGGCAGCTCATCGCCGAGGCGGATGTGGTGTTGGCCATCGGCACCGAAATGGCCGATACCGACTTCTGGCGTGAACGCCTGCCGATTAATGGCGAGCTGCTGCGGGTGGATATCGACCCGCGCAAGTTCAACGATTTCTATCCTTGCGCCGTCGCGTTGCACGGTGATGCCCAGCAAACGACGCTGGCTTTGCTGGAACGCTTGCCAGCCACGCCGCGCAACGCGGATGCCGCCACCGCTGCGGTCGCGACGTTACGCCAGGCAGTCAGCAGCGGCCATGGTCCGTTGCAACGCATTCACCAGGCGATTCTCGACCGCGTGGCCGCCGAGCTGCCGGCCAATGCCTTCATCAGCAGCGACATGACCCAACTGGCTTACACCGGCAACTACGCCTTTCCCAGCAACGCCACCCGTAGTTGGCTGCATCCCACCGGCTACGGCACCCTGGGCTATGGCCTGCCGGCCGGTATCGGCGCCAAGTTCGGCGCACCGCAACGGCCCGGCCTGGTGCTGGTGGGCGACGGCGGCTTTCTCTACACCGCCCAGGAACTGGCCACGGCCGTGGAAGAACTGGACAGCCCGCTGGTGGTGTTGCTCTGGAACAACGACGCCCTGGGGCAGATTCGCGACGACATGCTGAACCTGGACATCGAACCCATCGGCGTACTGCCGCGCAACCCGGACTTTGCCGCCCTGGCGCGGGCGTTCGGCTGCACGGTCAGCGAGCCACAGAACCTGGATGAGCTGCAGACGGATTTGCGTAACGGTTTCAAGCGCAACGGCGTGACCTTGATCGAGTTGAAGCATGCCTGTGTGAACCTTTAGAGGAGCAACACCATGAGCGAAAACAACAACAAAATGACTCAAGCGATGCACCGGCGGGACTTCCTCAAGCACAGCGCCGTAGCCGGTGCCGTGGCCGCCGCGTTTTCCATGGGCCTGCCGCTGCAGGCCTTTGCCGAGGAGGCCACGCCCAAGCCGGGCGGCGTGCTGCGCATGGGCCTGGCCGGCGGCAGCACCACCGACTCCCGCGACCCGGGATCCTGGGTCGACACCTTCACCTTCGTCGGCTTTTCGGCGGTGTACAACACCCTCACGGAAATCGCGGTGGACGGCAGCGCCATCCCCGAATTGGCCGAAAGCTTCGAGTCGACGCCCGACGCGCGCACCTGGACCTTCAAGCTGCGCCAGGGCGTGACCTTCCATAACGGCAAAAGCCTGACCGCTGACGACGTGGTGGCCTCGATCAACCATCACCTGGCAGCCAACTCCACCTCGGCGGCCAAGACGGCGATCGGCGATGTGGCCAGTGTCAGCGCCAAGGGCAGCGATGCCGTGGTGTTCGAATTGCACTCGGGCAATGCCGATTTCGCTTATGTAGTCGCCGATTACCACCTGGTGATCATGCCCGCCAAGGACGGCGCCGCCGACTGGCAGGCCGGGATCGGCACCAGCGGTTATCGCCTGAAAAGCTTCGAGCCGGGCGTACGCATGGACCTGGAGCGCAACCCTGATTACTGGAAGCCGGGCAGGGCACACTTCGCCAGTGCCGAGCTGTTGGCGATTGCCGACGGCGCAGCGCGGGTCAATGCGCTGGTCACCGGGCAAGTCGACGTGATCAACAAGGTCGACCTGAAAACCGTGGCCTTGCTCAAGCGCAATCCCACGCTGGTCATCGAAGAAACCAAGGGCGCCCAGCACTACACCTTCCCGATGTTATGCGACAGCAACGAGTTCAAGAACAACGACATCCGCATGGCGATGAAGCATGCGATCAACCGCGAAACCCTGCTGGCCTCGGTGCTGCATGGCTATGGCCTGGTGGGCAACGACCATCCGATCCAGCCCGGCAGCCGTTTCATCAACGCCGCCCTGGAGCAGCGCACCTACGACCCGGACAAGTCGCGGTTCTACCTGCGCAAGGCCGGTGTGGAGTCGCTGAAGGTGCGCCTGCAAGCTTCCGATGCCGCCTACACCGGCGCGGTGGATGCTTCGGTGCTGTTCAAGGAGCAGGCGCGCCAGGCCGGGATTGATATCGACGTGGTGCGCGAGCCGGCGGATGGCTATTTCTCCAACATCTGGATGAAGCAGCCGTTCACCACCTCGTTCTGGTACAGCAGCCTGACTGCCGACCGCATGTTCAGCATCGGCTACGCCAAGGGCGCGGCGTGGAACGAAACCCATTGGAATAACGACCGCTTCAACCAGTTGCTCAACGCAGCGCGAGGTGAGATGAACGCGCCGCTGCGCCAGGAGATGTACAACGAAATGCAGAGCCTGTGCCGGGACGACGGCGGGGCGATTGTGCCGTTGTTCGCCAGCTCCGTGGCGGCCCGCTCGAACCGCGTCAGCCATGGACCGCTGACGGCGCCGTATGGGGAACTGGATGGGTTGCGGTTGATCGAGCGATGGTGGCAGGCGTGAAGATTTCAGAAACGCCACAAATCAATTGTGGGAGCGGGCTTGCTCGCGAATGCGGTGGATCAGTCTCTATCTGTATTGGCTGACACACCGCTTTCGCGAGCAAGCCCGCTCCCACATTGAACATTTGTCGCCTTCGAGAACATGCCCCACTCATGAGAACCGAACATGAATAGCCTATTCAAACTGGTACTCCAACGCTTGGCCCTCGGCCTGCTGTCGTTGTTCGCCGTCTCGGTGATCATCTTCCTGGCCGTGGGCATGCTTCCCGGCGATATCGCCCAGGCCATGCTCGGCCAGTCCGCCACGCCGGAAACCGTCGCTGCCTTTCGCGCCCAACTGGGCCTGGACCTGCCGCCCCTGAGCCGCTTCGTGCAATGGCTGCTGCGCCTCCTGCACGGCGACCTCGGCGCTTCCCTGGCCAACCAGCGGCCCATCGCCGAACTGATCGGCGCACGCCTGGGCAACACCTTGCGCCTGGCGGCACTGGCGGCGTTGGTCTCGGTGCCCCTGGCGCTGGTGCTGGGGATGCTCGCCGCGCTGTACCGCAACAGCTGGTTCGACCGCCTGCTCAACACCTCGGCCCTGAGTGCGGTGTCGTTCCCGGAGTTCTTCGTCGCCTACCTGCTGATCCTGGTGTTTTCGGTCAAGCTGGGCTGGTTTCCCAGCCTGTCCAACCTGGCGCCGGATGCCTCATTCGCCACCATTCTCGAACGTTCGGTGTTGCCGGTGGCCACCCTGAGCCTGGTGGTGATCGCGCAGATGATGCGCATGACCCGCGCCTCGCTGATCAACCTGCTGGCCAGCCCGTATATCGAAATGGCCCGGCTCAAGGGCATCAGCCAGTCGCGGATTATCTGGCGCCACGCACTGCCCAATGCCCTGGCGCCGATCGTCAACGTGATCGCGCTCAACCTCGCGTACCTGGTGGTGGGCGTAGTGGTGGTGGAGGTGGTGTTTGTCTACCCGGGCCTCGGCCAGTTGCTGGTGGACTCGGTGTCCAAGCGCGATATCCCGGTGGTGCAGGCGTGCAGCCTGATCTTTGCCGCCACCTACATCCTGCTCAATACCGGCGCCGATGTGCTGTCCATCGCCACCAACCCACGCCTGATGCATCCCAAGGGGTAGACCATGAGCCTTCTCACACAACTGGCCCGGGCGCCATTGAGCGCGAAGTTCGGCCTGCTGGTCATCGTGCTGTACGTGCTGGTGGCGTTGTTTGCGCCGGTGCTCGCACCTTACGGGGAAACCCAGGTGGTGGGTGACGGGTTTGCGCCCTGGAGCGGCCAATTCCTGCTGGGCACCGATAACCTCGGGCGGGACATGTTCAGCCGCCTGGTGTATGGGGCGCGCAACACCCTGGGCATCGCTTTTTTGACCACGGTGCTGGCGTTTTTGCTGGGCGGTTTGAGCGGCTTGATAGCCGCGATCAAGGGCGGCTGGGTCGACCAGGGATTGTCGCGGGTGGTGGATATCCTGATGGCGATCCCGCAACTGATCTTCGCCTTGCTGATCCTCAGCGTGGTGGGCACCAATGCCACCTCGCTGGTGCTGGTGATTGCACTGCTGGATTCGACCCGGGTGTTTCGGCTGTCCCGGGCCGTGGCGATGACCGTGGTGGTGCAGGACTTCGTCGAAGCCGCGCGCTTGCGTGGGGAAGGGCTCTGGTGGCTGGTCACCCGGGAAGTGCTGCCCAACGCCGCCGCGCCGCTGATTGCCGAGTTCGGCCTGCGCTTTTGCTTCGTGTTTTTGTTTATCAGCGCGCTGTCGTTCCTTGGCCTGGGCATTCAACCGCCCACCGCCGATTGGGGCAGCATGGTCCGCGACAATGCGGTGCTGATTACCTTCGGCGACATCAGCCCGTTGCTGCCGGCCCTGGCGGTGGCGTTGATCACCGTCAGCGTGAATTTTGTCGTCGACTGGATGCTGCATAAATCCAGCGGCCTGAAGGAGTGTTGAGGATGGACAAGCCACTGCTGGAAATCCGCAACCTGCAGATCGAAGGGCATTACGAGGATGCCTGGCATCCGCTGATCAAGGGCATCGACCTGACGTTGCAGCGGGGTGAGGTGCTGGGGTTGATTGGCGAGTCCGGCGCGGGTAAATCAACGTTGGGCCTGGCGGCCATGGGTTTTGCCCGCGATGGTTGTCGCATCACCGGTGGCTCGGTGTGCTTTGACGGCATTCAACTGTTGCAGGCCAAACCCGAAGCCTTGCGCAAGCTTCGAGGACTGCGGATTGCCTACGTGGCGCAAAGCGCTGCCGCGTCGTTCAACCCTGCCCACCGGCTGATTGACCAGCATGTGGAAACCGCCGTGATCAACGGTGGCATCAGCCGCGCCCAGGCTGAA
The DNA here is from genome assembly GCF_044742865.1 of Pseudomonas sp. NPDC087814. Classification (NCBI taxonomy): domain Bacteria; kingdom Pseudomonadati; phylum Pseudomonadota; class Gammaproteobacteria; order Pseudomonadales; family Pseudomonadaceae; genus Pseudomonas; species Pseudomonas sp. NPDC087814. The sequence continues at coordinate 203,057 of NZ_JBIUVK010000003.1, forward strand.
CGCGAGGCGGTGGAGTTGTACCGCGTGCTGCGCCTGCCCAATCCGGAAACCATCGGCCAGCGTTATCCGCACCAGGTCTCCGGCGGGCAACTGCAACGGGTGATGACCGCCATGGCGATGGCCTGTCACCCGGACCTGATCATCTTCGACGAACCCACCACCGCCCTCGACGTCACCACCCAGATCGAAGTGCTGGCGGCGATTCGCGATGCGGTGAAAACCTTCGGCAGTGCCGCGCTGTATATCAGCCATGACCTGGCAGTGGTCGCGCAGATGGCCGACCGCATCATGGTGCTGCGCCACGGCAAGCTGGTGGAGGAGGCCGAGACCCGCACCATGCTCAGCGCACCGCAGCAGGACTACACCAAGTCCCTGTGGGCGGTGCGCAGCTTTCGCACCGAGCCCAAGGCCTGTCCCCAGCAGCAGATGCCGTTGCTGGAAGTGCGTCAGGTGTGCGCCAGCTACGGGCATCAGCCGGTGCTGCATGACGTGTCGATGAGCTTGCATCGCGGCCAGACGTTGGCGGTGATCGGTGAGTCCGGCAGCGGCAAAAGCTCCACCGCACGCTTGATTACCGGGTTGCTGCCGGCTACGGCGGGGCAGGTGCTGTATGACGGTGAAGCGTTGCCGGCGGACTTTCGTCGGCGCAGCAAGGAGCAGTTGCGACGGATCCAGATGATCTACCAGATCCCCGATACCGCGCTGAACCCGCGCCAGCGCATCGTCGACATCATTGGCCGGCCACTGACCTTCTACCTCGGCCTCAAGGGCAAGGCCATGCGCGCCCGAGTCGCCGAGTTGCTGGAGATGATCGAGCTGGACCCGGCCACCTTCATGGAGCGTCAGCCCCGTGAGCTGTCCGGCGGCCAGAAGCAACGTATCTGCATCGCTCGCGCCCTGGCGGCCGACCCACAATTGATCATCTGCGACGAAGTGACCTCGGCCCTGGATCAGTTAGTGGCCGAGGGCGTGCTGAAACTGCTCAACCGCATTCAGCAGCAGTTGGGCGTGGCCTACCTGTTTATCACCCATGACGTGGCCACGGTGCGCGCCATCGCCGACGAAGTGGTGGTGATGCAGCGGGGTAGGGTGGTGGACCAAGGCAGCCGCAGCGCGATCTTCACCCCGCCGTATCAGGACTACACCGGCTTGCTGTTTTCATCGGAGCCGGAAATGGACCCCGACTGGCTCGACCATTTGCTGGCCAAACGGGCCGCGCTTACTTCTTGAGGAGTTTTTATGAAGGTGTTGATTGTCCACGCCCATCCCGAGCCGCAGTCGTTTACCGCGGCCTTGCGTGACCAGGCCACGGCTACCCTGCAAGCGCAGGGGCATGAGGTGCAGGTCAGTGATTTGTACGCGATGCACTGGAATCCCGTAGCCAGCGCCTCGGACTTCACCTCGCGGGAGAACCCCGACTACCTGGTGTATGCCCTGGAGCAGCGCCTGGGGGTGAAAAGCCAATCCATCGCGGCGGATATCCGGCAGGAGTTGGACAAGCTGCTGTGGGCCGATCTGCTGATCCTCAACTTCCCGATCTTCTGGTTCTCGGCGCCCGCGATGCTCAAGGGCTGGATTGACCGGGTGCTGGTGTCGGGCGTGTGCTACGGCGGCAAGCGGTTTTATGATCAGGGCGGGCTCGCCGGCAAGAAAGCGCTGGTCACGGTCACCCTTGGCGGGCGCGAGCATATGTTTGGCGAGGGTGCGATTCACGGGCCGTTGGAGGACATGCTGCGGCCGATCCTGCGTGGCACGCTGGCGTATGTCGGGTTTGAGGTGCTGGAGCCGTTTGTGGCGTGGCATGTGCCGTATATCAGCGCCGAGGCCCGGCAGACTTTCCTGCACAGTTACCAGCAGCGATTGGAAGGGCTGGCGGATGACCAGCCGTTGGTGTTTCCGAAGTTGGCGCAGTTTGATGAGGCTCTTTATCCACTTTAGTCAAGTGAATGAAGATCCAGTGTGGGAGCGGGCTTGCTCGCGAAAGCGGTGTGCCAGTTGATGCATGTGCTGGCTGAACCACCGCATTCGCGAGCAAGCCCGCTCCCACATTTGATCTTCATTGTCAGGCGCGATTGTGTACCCGCAACCGCTCGGCAGCGCTGCGCAGCAGCTGTTCCGTGCCGTCCCAGCCCAGGCAGCCATCGGTGATCGACACGCCGTATTTCATCGACGGGCTCAATGGCTGGCAGCCTTCGAACAGGTGGCTCTCGATCATCATGCCGATCAGCGAGGTGTCGCCCTGCAGGCGCTGCTCCAGCACGTCGTTGAACACCGCCGGTTGGCGCAGCGGGTCTTTGCCGCTGTTGGCGTGGCTGCAGTCGACCATGATCCGCGGCGCGACTTTGCTCTTGGCCAGGTCGGCGTGAACCTGGGCCACGCTCTGGCGATCGTAGTTCGGCCCACGATGGCCGCCGCGCAACACGAGGTGAGTGTCGGGGTTGCCCGGGGTCTGGATGATCGCCGGATGGCCCTGGCTGTCGACACCGAAGTGACGGTGCGGGTGAGCGGCGGAGCGCATGGCGTCACAGGCGATGGCCACGCCGCCGTCGGTGCCGTTCTTGAAGCCGACGGGCATGCCGAGGCCGCTGGCCATTTCGCGGTGGATCTGCGATTCGGTGGTGCGCGCGCCAATGGCGACCCAGCTCAGCAGGTCATCGAAGTAGCCGGCAGCCATCGGTTGCAGCAGCTCGGTGGCGACCGGCAGGCCCAGGCGCAGCATTTCCCGCATCAGTTCCCGGGACAGGGTCAGGCCGGCGGCCATGTCATCACTGCCATCCAGGCGCGGGTCGTACGCCAGGCCTTTCCAGCCGATGGTGGTGCGGGGTTTTTCGACGTAGGCGCGGATCACCAGCAGCATCTGGTCACTGACTTCATGGGCCAGTTTTTTCAGGTTGCGTGCGTATTCCATGGCCGATTCCGGGTCGTGGATCGAGCACGGGCCGACAATCACCAGCAGGCGTGAGTCTTCACCCTTGAGAATGGCGCGCACGGCTTGGCGATGGGCGTGGATCTGTTCATTGAGGAATGGGCTCAGGGGCAGTTGGTGCTTGAGCTCAAGGGCACTGGGCAAACGCTGGGTCAGCGCTTCATTGGCGCAGGACAGGGTTGAAACAGGCAGAGCGGCGATCGAGGCGTTCATATTCGGGCTTCCTGGGCAAGCGGCGGGCTGTTCCCGCACGCTCTGCCCTACTGGGGTGTTCGACAATTGGCCGTATTGGCTACGTGTGTTGGCTTGCCACCAATAGGTGACCGATCGGAGGCGGCAGGCTGTCCCGAACGGAGCTTGCTAAATCGCCAGGCGGTGGAGGTGTCGTAGCGGTAATAGGTGGCGTAGTTCATGGCGTGAGTCCTTTAAGTGTTCGGTGTGTGGCAAAAATAATAAGGGCTGAAAAAACAAAACCCCCGGTCGGGGAGCCGACCGGGGGTTAGATTTCTCTGGTAGGCGACCCCTTGAGTAGTGGGCGCCGATTTCAGGTATCAGGCGCGCCAGTGGCTAAACCAATACCCAAAATAAAAGCTGACCAGTGCGCTCAAACCGCTCACACGGGCAGCCACAACCGAGCGCTGGACGCTGGCAGCAGGGCAAACCTGAATGTGGGTGAGTTGCAACATGGTGTGTCTCCAAATGATGGGGGGAGCTTAACTGAGGCGAGCGGGTGGATTCAATCAGTAATTTCTATTGAGTGTGGGTACTTACGGCTATGACCCAAGTGTCGATATGCTGCACGGAGTTCACGATGATTGCCTGGATGCGACCATGATTGCCTTCACGATTGCTGCTGCCCAATCCATCTCCATTGCCGGCGACGTGCCCGGAAATATCGCGCGTCACTTGGCATTCATGCGCACGGCGGCAGAGCATGGTGTGCAATTGCTGGTGTTTCCGGAACTGTCGCTGACGGGGTACGAACCAGCGTTGGCCGCCGAATTGGCGATTGCGCCTGACGATGAAGTAGTGGCGCCGCTGCGGGAGATGGCCCGTGAGTTGCGCATCACCGCCGTGGTGGGCATGCCGATTCGCCTGGGGGCCGGCAGTGAGGTGTTGATCGGCGCGCTGGTGCTGGGGCCGGATGGTTCGGTGGCGGTCTATACCAAGCAGCATCTGCATCCCGGTGAAGAAGCGGCCTTTGCTGCAGGGCAGGGCGGGGCCGCCCTTGAATGGGGTAACGACCGGATTGCCCTGGCGGTATGTGCAGACTTCTCCCACCCCAGCCACCCACGGCAGGCAGCCGAAGCCGGGGCGAATATCTACGTTGCGGGTGTGCTGATCAGCGAAGGTGGCTACGCTCCCGATACGACGTTGCTACAAGGCTACGCCGCCGAGCACCAAATGCTGGTGCTGATGGCCAATCACGGTGGCCCGACCGGTGGCTGGACCTGCGCCGGACGCAGTGCGATCTGGGGCGCTGACGGCACTTTGATCGCAGTCGCCCCTGGTGTGGGCGATTCGTTGGTGATTGCACGTCGCAGCAGCGCTGGCCAATGGCGCGGGGAACAGGTGGCGATTTAGGAGGCGCAGGCACATGGCGTTTCAACTACAGGCTGCAACCAGCCAGCACCTGGCCTTCGCCCGAACCCTGACCCATCAGGCCATGGGCAACTATTATCGCCAATACGACTTGTCCTGGTCCGATGCCGGGTTCGATAGCGCCTGGGCGGGTCGGGAAAACTGGTTGATCTGTCGCGATACCCAGGTGCTGGGTTTCATCAGTCTGAGTCGTGACCCCAAAGCGTTGTATATCCGCGAATTGCACATCCTTGAGGCGTTTCGTCATCAAGGGGCTGGCGGCTGGGTTATCGAGCAGATGGTGTACAAGGCGCGCGCGGAAGGGCTGGGTCTTTTACGGTTGACCGTTTTCAAGACCAACCCGGCGCGACGGCTGTATCAACGCAAGGGCCTGGAAATCGTAGATGCGGAGGATTGCTTCTGGCGCATGGAGCGCAATTGCCGGCCGTGATCAGGTGTGAGTACTGCCAATTTTGGGAAAACAGGCACTTGGTTTTAATAAGCGCATACTGACTTCAAGAAATGACTTCCTGATCTTGCCTTACGGTTTCGTCCTCAACCGGGATGATCCCGTCCTTCATGCCCAACAGGACCGCGACCTTGTGGGCTTCTCCCCGCCGTCCCTTTTTGCGCCCAGCGAGCACTTGATAAGTGGTTGCCGGGTCCACGCCATGTTCCCGGGCGAACGCTTGAACAGACTTACCTTGATGTTCCAGCCAAGCCTTGGCTTGTGCAGCAGTGCGAATACCGGGCATAGTTCAAAACCGTTCAAGTTTGTGTAAAACGAGATGAGTGTGTCACCTCTTGGGGTGTGCCAAATAGGATCATACATCCAAATGAGTGGAATCGGTTTCCGGTTAAGGCAAGAAAGAGAGCGACTTGGCCTGTCGCAGAAAACTTTTGGTGAAATAGGAGGTGTAGAAGCTAACGCACAGGGGAAATACGAAAATGGCGGCCGTGCGCCCAAGGCCGATTACTTGTCCCGCGTGGCAGAAAAAGGTGTCGATATCCTGTACGTGTTGACCGGCACGCCGACGCCGACCCAACTGGAAAATCTGAGCCAAATCGAAGAAAAAGTGCTGGGCAACTACCGTGCGATGTTCAAGGAAGACCAGGATGCAATCCATCGCCTGACCTCTACCCTGGCCGAGCATTCACTCTCCACCAATGGAAAAAACCGGTCATCGGCCCCGGATTCCTGACCTTTTACCCAGGAAATTGAGCCGCCCGCCACTCGGCGGCGGCCCGTTGTGCATTGAAACTCTATATATATGACGCTTGCAGCTAGGTCTGCGCCGTGGTTTTTTGCTAAGGTGTTCAGCAACCTATAAGACCATATCGCGAGGTGTCTGCTTGATTAGGGTGCTAGTAGTCGATGACCATGATCTCGTTCGTACAGGCATTACACGAATGCTGGCTGACATCGATGGCCTGCAAGTAGTCGGCCAGGCCGAGTCAGGGGAGGAATCCCTGATCAAGGCCCGGGAGTTGAAGCCCGATGTGGTTTTGATGGACGTCAAGATGCCCGGGATCGGCGGTCTTGGCGCCACTACAAAGTTGTTGCGCAGCCATCCGGATATCAAAGTCGTGGTAGTGACCGTGTGTGAGGAAGATCCTTTTCCTACACGGCTTCTACAGGCGGGCGCTGCCGGCTATCTGACAAAGGGCGCGGGATTGGCCGAGATGGTCCAGGCTATCCGCCTGGTATTCGCCGGCCAACGCTACATCAGCCCGCAGATTGCCCAGCAGCTGGCGATCAAGTCGTTCCAGCCCACCAGCGACTCGCCGTTCGATGCGCTGTCGGAGCGGGAAATCCAGATCGCCTTGATGATTGTCGGCTGTCAGAAAGTCCAGTCGATTTCCGACAAGCTGTGCCTGTCGCCGAAAACCGTGAACACCTACCGTTATCGGATTTTCGAAAAGCTTTCCATCAGCAGTGATGTTGAATTGACCCTGCTGGCGGTACGCCACGGCATGGTAGATGCCAGCGCCTGAAATGACAGCTCCTGAAATAAAGGTCCAATTCGATCCGAGTGCGTTCCTTGCAACCTGCAGTGGCCGTCCCGGCGTGTATCGCATGTTCGACAGCGAAGCGCGCCTGCTCTACGTCGGTAAAGCCAAGAACCTGAAGAGCCGCCTGGCGAGTTACTTCCGCAAGACCGGCCTGGCAACGAAGACGGCGGCACTGGTGGCGCGTATCGCCCAGGTGGAAACCACCATCACCGCCAATGAAACCGAGGCGCTGCTGCTTGAGCAGACGCTGATCAAGGAATGGCGGCCGCCCTACAACATCCTGCTGCGTGACGATAAGTCCTACCCGTACGTGTTTCTCTCGGACGGCGACTTTCCGCGTCTGAGCATCCATCGCGGCGCCAAGAAGCAGAAGGGCAAGTACTTCGGGCCTTACCCCAGCGCCGGCGCCATCCGCGAAAGCCTGAGCCTGCTGCAAAAGGCGTTTTTCGTGCGCCAGTGCGAAGACAGTTTCTACAAGAACCGCAACCGCCCGTGCCTGCAGTACCAGATCAAGCGCTGCAAGGCGCCATGTGTCGGTCTGGTTGAGCCGGCGGAATACGCCGAGGACGTGCGCCATTCGGTGATGTTCCTCGAAGGCCGCAGCAACGCCCTGGCCGATGAACTGTCCGGCGCCATGGAGCAAGCGGCGAGCACCCTGGATTTCGAGCGCGCCGCCGAACTGCGCGACCAGATCTCCCTGCTGCGCCGCGTGCAGGACCAGCAGAGCATGGAAGGCGGCACCGGCGACGTCGACGTCATCGCCGCCTTCGTCAACCCGGGCGGCGCCTGTGTGCACCTGATCAGCGTGCGCGGCGGCCGGGTGCTGGGCAGCAAGAACTTCTTCCCCCAGACCGGTATAGAAGAGGAGGTCGCCGAAGTCATGGCGGCGTTCCTCGGCCAATACTACGTCAGCAGCCCCGAGCGCGACCTGCCGAGCGAACTGATCGTCAACGTGGTGCACGAGGACTTCCCGGCGCTGATCGAAGCGATTCACGAACTGCGTGGCCGCGAGCTGGACATCAGCCACCGCGTGCGCGGCACCCGTGCGCGCTGGCAGCAGTTGGCCGTGACCAACGCCGAACAGGCCCTGGGCGCACGCCTGGCCAACCGCCAGCACGTCGCCGCGCGGTTTGACGCCCTGGCCGAAGTGCTCAAGCTCGACGAGCCGCCCCAGCGCCTGGAGTGCTACGACATCAGCCACTCCAGCGGCGAGGCCACCGTGGCTTCCTGCGTGGTGTTCGGGCCGGAAGGGCCGATCAAGTCCGATTACCGGCGCTACAACATCGAAGGCGTCACCCCGGGCGATGACTATGCCGCCATGCACCAGGCCCTGACCCGCCGCTTCAGCAAACTGAAGGACGGCGAGGGCAAGCTGCCGGACATCCTGCTGGTGGATGGTGGCAAGGGCCAGCTGTCCATGGCCCGCGACGTACTCAACGAACTGGCGGTACCCGACCTGATCCTGCTCGGCGTGGCCAAGGGTGCCACCCGCAAGGCCGGTTTTGAAACCTTGTACTTGAATGATGCAGCCCATGAGTTCACCTTGAAGGGCGACTCCCCGGCGCTGCACCTTATCCAGCAGATCCGCGACGAAGCCCACCGTTTCGCCATCACCGGCCACCGTGCCCGACGTGGCAAAACCCGGCGTACCTCAACCCTGGAAGGGGTGGCAGGGGTCGGGCCGACACGGCGGCGGGACTTGTTAAAACATTTTGGTGGCTTGCAGGAGCTGTCCCGTGCCAGCATCGAAGAAATAGCCAAAGCTCCCGGTATCAGTAAAAAGCTCGCAGAGTTGATTTATGCAAATCTGCACAGCGAGTAGAATGCCTTCTCACCTCGTAGCCAGTTGTGCCGATGAATATCCCTAATCTGATCACCGTACTACGCGTCCTGCTCATACCGATTTTCATATTGCTGTTTTACCTGCCGTACGAATGGAGCTACATGGCATCCAGTTCGGTGTTTGCCTTCGCAGCCGCCACCGACTGGCTGGACGGCTACCTGGCCCGCCGCCTGGAGCAGAGCACGCCGTTTGGCGCGTTCCTGGACCCGGTGGCCGACAAACTGATGGTAGCGGTCGCCCTGGTGCTGCTGGTGCAGGAACATGGCAACCTCTGGCTGACCTTGCCGGCGGCCGTGATCATCGGTCGCGAGATCGTCGTCTCGGCCCTGCGGGAATGGATGGCCGAAATCGGCGCCCGTGCTCACGTGGCCGTGTCCAACATGGGCAAATGGAAAACCGCGGCGCAGATGCTTGCCCTGGTGATCCTGCTGGCCAACCCGTCGGATTTCTCCTTCTGGGTATTGCTGGGCTACGCCTTGCTGCTGATCGCCGCGGGGCTGACCTTGTGGTCCATGCTGCAATATTTGCGCGCCGCCTGGCCGCATCTGCGCACTGAGGTTGAAAAGAAATAAAACTTTTTTGAATCAAGGGGTTGACGGGTGATGAGGATTCTATAGAATGCGCATCACCAAGACGCGGGAATAGCTCAGTTGGTAGAGCACGACCTTGCCAAGGTCGGGGTCGCGAGTTCGAGTCTCGTTTCCCGCTCCAAACACAAAGAAAAAGCCACTCAATAGAGTGGCTTTTTTTTGCCTGGGATTTAAGGAATAGACGCTTCGGCGTCTTTTTTCGTTTCTACGCAAAACTACTGAAATCCGTCTCCAGCCACTTTTTTAAGTACTTTTTTGAGTACATGGAATACGGGCAGTGGGCACAGCGGTTTTTGGGCGGAGCACCCCGGTCCGGCATCGTATACATCTCCTCGACCCGAAGCACATGCCGCATTCCCGCCACCCGAAACAACAACGCCGGCAAGTGCCGGCGCTGTGTGCGGTTCAGGCATTACCCTCAGCGAAATGCCGGCACCACGAGCTTGATAAACAGCTCAAGGGATTTTTTCTTCTCCGCGTGGGGCAAGCTGTTATCACACCAGAAGCTGAACTCGTCCACACCCAGCTCCTGGTAGTACTGGATGCGCGGGATGATTTCTTCAGGCGTGCCAATCATTGCGGTCTTGTGCAGGCTTTCCAGTTCAAACTCCGGACGCCCGGCGAATTTTTCTTCCGGGCTCGGGTCAAGGAAGCCGTTGACCGGCACGGTCTTGTTGCCGAACCAGGCATCAAAGGTGCGATAGAATCGGGCGATTGCCTTGGCCCCGACTTTCCAGCCGTCAGGGTCGTCTACCGCGTGCACGTGGGTGTGACGCAACACCATCAGTTGTGGGCGTGGCACATCCGGGTTGTTGTCCAGGGCAGCCTGGAATTTATTTTTCAGGTCGAGGACTTCTTCGTCGCCCTTCATCAACGGCGTGACCATCACGTTGCAGCCATTAGCTACCGCAAAGTTATGCGAGTCCGGGTCGCGTGCGGCAATCCACATCGGCGGGTTGGGCTGCTGGATCGGCTTGGGCACGCTGGTGGAGGTGGGGAACTTCCAGATGTCGCCGTCATGGGCATAGTCGCCTTTCCACAACGCACGTACCACCGGCACCATCTCGCGCAGCGCCTGGCCGCCGGATGAGGCGGGCATGCCGCCGGCCATGCGGTCGAACTCCACCTGGTAGGCACCACGGGCCAGGCCGACTTCCATGCGTCCGTTACTGATCACGTCGAGCAGCGCGCATTCGCCTGCCACCCGCAGTGGGTGCCAGAACGGCGCGATGATGGTACCGGCGCCCAGGTGAATGGTGGTGGTTTTGGCCGCGAGGTAAGCCAGCAGCGGCATCGGGCTGGGCGAGATGGTGTATTCCATGGCGTGGTGTTCGCCAATCCAGACGGTGCTGAAACCACCGGCTTCCGCCATCAGGGTCAGTTCGGTCAAGTCTTCGAACAACTGGCGATGGCTGACACTTTCATCCCAGCGTTCCATGTGCACGAACAGGGAAAATTTCATGACGCTTACCTCGGATCTATTGTGATCGGCCTGTCGACTGCGGGCCCTTAGGTGCTCTCGCCAATGTGAAGCTTGCCAGTGATGAAGGCTATTCGGCGGATTGATTGTTGGTATACCATAATACGGAATATCTGCAAAACTTTTCTCTCCAGCGGTCGCACATTCACTTCACAAGGAAGGCGAGCTAGATGAACATAAAACAAAAATTGATCCTGGCCTTTGCGGTGATCGCCAGCCTGCCAGTCATTCTGGTGACAGTGATGATCATCCTCAACGTGCGCCATGAGGCACGGGACGGCTTTATCGACGGCAGCGAACGCGAGATTCGCCAGGTCGACAATGCCATGCAATTGTTTTTTGAAGGTATCAGTCAGAACGTCGCCTACCTGGCGGCGCATCCGCAGTTGCAAAGTATCAACGGCGATGTGAAACGCTATCTGGCCAGCGACGCCGCCCAAGTCGCACTCGGCGAGCGCGATCAGCAGTTGTTCAATCTGTTCGAGGGCCTGGCCAAGAGTCATTCGGCCTACACCTACCTGTCACTGGGTACTGAAGATGGCGGCTATGTATTCTGGCCGGGTGACCCGAAGCTGGCGAGCTACGACCCGCGCACCCGGCCCTGGTACAAGACGGCCATGGCGCAACCGGGCAAGACCCTGCGCACCGAGGCGTATTACTGGGCCGCCGATGACGTGGTGCTGGTCAGTACGGTGCGAAGCTTCAATGACCGCCAGGGCAACGCGAGCGGGGTGGTGAACATCGATGTTTCCCTCAAGCAACTGACCGACCTGGTCAAACAGATCAAGCTGGGTGACAGCGGCTACCTGATGTTGATGGAAGCCAATAACACCGTGTTGGTGGACCCGAATGACCCGTCTCACAACTTCAAGAAACTTAGTGAGTTGGGCGAGGGTTACCGGCAGTTGAGCGAGGCTGGGCAGGGCCTGGTGCAGGTCGAGTTGGCAGGCGAGCGCTACATGGCGTTTGTCTGGCCGTCCAGGGCATTGGGCTGGCGGTTTGTCGGGGTGGTGCGGGAAAGTGAAGTGATGGCCGGCGCGGCGCGCCTGACCTGGCTGATCGCGGCGATCGCCCTGGTGTGTGCCGTGTTGTTTGCAGTGGTGGGCGCCTGGTTTGCCGGGCTGATCGTCAAGCCGATTCGTGGTGTGACCAGCGGCCTGGAAGGCATCGCCCAGGGCGAAGGAGACCTGACGGCGCGTCTGCCGGTAAAAGGGCGAGACGAGACGGCACAACTGGCCGGCTGGTTCAACCAGTTCCTCGAAGCGATCCGCACGCTGATCCAGCGCATCGGCCAGGCGGCCGGGCAGATCCACAGCAGTTCGGGGAGTGCCATGGAGGTCTCGGTGGAAATGGCTGAGGTCGCCTCACGCCAACGGGAGGCCGTGGACATAGTGTCCACCGCGTTTCATGAGATGGTCGCCACCTCCAATGAAGTCGCGCGCTCCTGCAGCCAGGCCGCCGACTCTGCCGACAACGGACAGCGCCAGGCGCACACCGGCCAGCAGCAGATCGACGCAGCAGTGAGCAGCGTAGGGCGCCTGAGTGAGGAAATCGGCCACTCCGCCCAGTCCATGGAGCAACTGGAAAAAGACAGCAACGACATCCAGTCGATACTCGGCACCATCCGCTCCATCGCCGAACAGACCAACCTGCTGGCGCTGAACGCTGCCATCGAAGCCGCCCGAGCCGGTGAACAGGGGCGTGGTTTTGCCGTGGTGGCAGACGAAGTGCGGGCCCTGGCCAAGCGTACGTCGGACTCCACCGGCGAGATCGACGGGCTGCTGGGCAACCTCGCCCGGCGTACCCATCAGATGGGTAAACAAATGCATGCCAGCCTGGAGGTGTCCCAGGAAACGGTGGTGTCGATCAACGACGCACGGGCCAGTTTTGGGTTGATTCGCGAGTCGGTGGACGTGATCCGCGACATGAATACGCAAATCGCAACGGCTGCCGAAGAGCAGCACCAGGTGGCTGAAGACATCAATCGGCACATCAGCCAGATTCACGGGGATGCACAGTTGGTGGCGAGCCTGGCTGATTCCACGCGCCAGGATGCGCAGCAATTGACGACGTTGTCTCAGACGTTGAATCAGTTGGTCAGCCGCTTCCGCACCTGACCGGTGGGCGCCCGGGCTGCCGGGCGCCTGCAACGGTAACGATCAGGCAATGGCGGGCAGGGCGCCCATCTTGCCGTGGCAATACACCAGTGGCCCGGCGTTCTGCCGGGGCACGATCAGGTTCTTCACCGCACCGACCATGATTGCATGGTCACCGCCTTCATACTCACGCCACAACTCGCACTCGATCACCGCCGTGGCATTGGCGAGGATCGGGTTGCCCAGTTCACTCAACGTCCATTCGATGCCCTGCGCCTTGTCTTTGCCCTTGCGCGCAAAAGCATAGGCTTCGCTTTGCTGCCCACCGGACAGCACATGAATGGCAAAGCGCTGGTTCTTGATCAGCACCGGATAGGAGTCGGAACTGTAGTTGGGGCAGAACAGCACCAGGGCCGGCTCCATGGACAACGAGCTGAACGCACTGGCGGTAAGTCCGACTATCTGCCCGTCATCATCGAGCGTGGTGATCACGGTGACTCCGGACGGAAACGAACCCATCACTTGTTTGTAGATGGCGGCATCGATCATGGGACGGTCCTCGTAGGGTGAAGCGGATTTTATAGATTTGTAGGTCTGATGGTATACCGTAATACAATCTAATCAAGGGCTTTTTCAGGCGGCCGATGAACGTTGACCTTTGGTCTTATAGCCAATGAATACGGGGGTTAGCCCGCTGAATGAAGAGGGGCCGTGTGGCACAATAGCGGATCAGATGCGTGCCAGGACTACGGATCAGTCTTGTGAAAATGTTGGAATACCATAATATGGTGTTCGTATGGGGGTGGCCAGAGAGCTCCCCCGGTTTGGCGTCAAACAACTATAAGATCAGACAAACGCGAGTTCATTTCCATGCCCCAGATGTCCCGGCAAGATCCCCTGATCGAGAATCACACGGTCGATTACGTCCCCCTCGCGGAGCGCCATGGAAAGGCCCGCGACCTGTTCACCCTATGGTTCAGCACCAACATTGCACCGCTGCCCATCGTCACCGGCGCTATGGTGACTCAGGTGTTCCATCTCAACCTGGTGTGGGGGCTGCTGGCGATTGCCCTCGGGCACATGCTCGGCGGTATTGTCATTGCCCTCGCGTCGGCCCAGGGCCCGCGCATGGGCATCCCACAGATGGTGCAGAGCCGGGGTCAGTTCGGGCGCTACGGAGCGCTGCTGATCGTTTTCTTCGCGGCCCTGATCTACATTGGCTTTTTCATCTCCAACATTGTGCTGGCGGGCAAGTCCATCGTCGGCATCGTGCCGTCGGTACCGGTGCCGGCCAGCATCCTGATCGGCGCGCTCAGCGCCACGGCCATTGGCGTGATCGGCTATCGCTTTATCCATACCCTGAACCGCATCGGCACCTGGGTGATGGGCAGCGCATTGCTGGCGGGTTTCCTCTACATTTTTTCCCACGACCTGCCGGCAGACTTCCTCACCCGTGGCGGCTTCAATCCGGCCGGCTGGCTGGCGACGGTGTCGTTGGGAGTGATCTGGCAGATCAGCTTCTCCCCCTATACCAGCGATTATTCGCGCTACCTGCCGGCTGATATCGGCATCACCCGACCCTTTGTCGCCACCTACCTGGGGGCCACTCTCGGCACCATTTTGTCGTTCTCCTTTGGCTTGGTCGCCGCCCTGGCGACACCCGAAGGCACTGAGGCGATGGTCGCGGTCAAGCAAGCCACCGGCTGGCTGGGGTCGATCCTGATGGTGCTGTTTCTGCTCAATATCATCAGCCACAACGCCCTGAATCTGTATGGTGCGGTGCTGTCGATCATCACCTCGATCCAGACCTTCGCCAGCCAGTGGACACCCGGCATCAAAGTGCGTGTGGTGCTGTCCAGCGTGGTGCTGGCCGGATGCTGCGTGGTGGCATTGGGCGCGTCGGCGGACTTCATCTCGCAATTTATCGGCCTGATCCTTGCGCTGCTATTGGTGCTGGTGCCGTGGGCGTCGATCAACCTGATCGATTTCTACATCATCAAGCGTGGCGCCTATGACATTGCGTCGATCTTTCAGGCGGGCGGCGGGGTTTACGGACGCTTTAACCTGCATGCGATCGTGGCGTATTTCATCGGCATCATCGTGCAACTGCCGTTTGCCAATACGTCGCTGTACGTGGGGCCATGGGCCAATCTGGTAGAGGGCGCAGACCTGTCGTGGCTGGTGGGGTTGGTGGTGACGTGTCCGCTGTATTACTGCCTGGCGACGCGCGAGCATAGCCGGAAGATGAGGACGGTAAAGTTGGGCTATACCGACTGATCATCGAATGAACTGAAATGCCCGGCCAATGCCGGGCATTTTTTTATCTGCAGTTAAGGCCTGCCGATGCAGCCGTATCCTTGTAGCAAGCTGGCTTGATGATCAATGACATCCGGCCAGGTCCAATGTTAGCAGGCAAAAAAAGGCCGCCACAACCCGACGTTGTGGCGGCCCAAGGGTGACTCAATGGGCGCCGGCGGCCTTGTTCAGATCGCTTTCAGCCCATGCGGTATAGACGCAAGCATCCGCCGTGGCCCAGCGCACGCGCACCGGGTCGCCGGCCTTGAGTGGCATGCCCGCAGCAGACAACGCCTTGACTGTCATCGAGGTGCCGCCAAGGGTTTTCACGGTGCAGGTCTGGCTTTCGCCGAGGAACAGCACCTCGCCTACAATCGCTGACACCTCATTCCAACCCGCCGCCAATGCCTGCTCGGTAGCTTGCTCGACACTCAGCGCCAAGGCTTTTTCCGGGCGTACCATCAACAGCACCTCCTGCTCGGTTTGCAAGCCGCTGGTCAGGCGGATCGACAGCGATTGGCCTTCAAACGATGCCACCGCATTCCCCTGCGCCTTGAGCTTGAGGAAGTTGGAGTTACCGAGGAACGAGGCTACAAACGCATTTGGCGGGTTCTGGTACAGGTCGTAGCCACTGCCCAGGCCGACAATCTTGCCGTGGCTGAAAATCGCGATGCGCTGGGACAGGCGCATGGCTTCTTCTTGGTCGTGGGTTACGTAGACGATGGTTATGCCCAGGCGCCGATGTAATTGGCGCAGTTCGTCCTGCAGGTCTTCACGCAGTTTTTTGTCGAGGGCGCCGAGGGGTTCGTCCATCAGCAGGATGCGCGGCTCGTACACCAGCGCCCGCGCGATGGCGACGCGTTGCTGCTGGCCGCCGGAGAGTTGCGAAGGGCGGCGATGGGCAAATTGCTCAAGCTGCACCAGCTTGAGCATGGCGTCGACGCGCTTCTCGCGCTCGGCGCTGGCCAGTTTGCGAATCGCCAGGGGGAAGGCGATGTTGTCGCGCACCGACAAATGCGGGAACAGCGAGTAACGTTGGAACACCATGCCGATGTCGCGTTTGTGCGGCGGCACATTGACCAGGGATTGGCCGCTCACCAGGATCTCGCCGCTGCTTGGCGTTTCAAAGCCTGCGAGCATCGACAGGGTGGTGCTTTTGCCAGAGCCGCTGGAGCCGAGGAAGGTCAGGAATTCGCCGTCCTTGATGTCCAGCGAGATGTTATCCACGGCGGCAAATTCACCGTAGTACTTGTTCAGGTTGCGCAAGCTGACCAGGGGTTGGCCATGGTTTTGCGCGGTATCTTGGATCACTGCACTCATGTCTTGCTCCTGGGCGCTCAAGCGCGGGTTTCTGTGCGCCGGCGAAGGGCGGCGGCGATGACCATGACGAGCACCGAGAGGCCGATCAGCAACGTCGAGGCGACGGCAATCACAGGCGTCAGGTCCTGGCGCAGGGTGGTCCACATTTTTACGGGAAGGGTTTGCAGGGTCGGGCTGGCCATCATCACGCTGAGCACCACTTCGTCCCATGAGACGAGAAAGGCGAACAACGCGCCGGCCACCATTCCCGGGCGAATCGCCGGGAATGTCACCTTGAATACGGCCTGCAGGCGCGATGCGCCGCAGATCACCGCCGCATCTTCAATCGATTGGTCGAACAGCTTGAGCGAGTTGATGATCGAGATAATGGTGAACGGCAGCGCGACAATCACATGGCTCACTACAAAGGCGAACATCGTGCCGGTATAGCCGAGCTTGAGGAACAGTGCGTACACCGCCACCGCGATGATCACCAACGGCACGATCATCGGCAGGGTGAACAGGCCGTAGAGCAACTCGCGGCCAGGAAATCGCCCACGCACCAGGGCAAATGCGGTGGGCAGGCCCAGCGCCACGGCGAACACGGTGGTCAGTACCGCAACCTTGAGGCTCGCTACCGCCGCGTTCATCCAGTCGGCATTGGAGAAGAACTGGCCGTACCATTTCAGCGTCCAGCCCGGTGGCGGGAACACCAGCCATTGGGACGAGCCGAACGACAGCAACACGATGAACACGATCGGCAACAGCAAGAACAGGCCAATCATGCCGGTGGTGGTGTAGAGGCCCAGGCGCATCCTGCGGCTCATGGCATTGGAAGTCAGGAGCATGACGGCTTACCTCGCGTTGCTGGCGCCAACCGGGGATTCCGGCTGAAGCTTCAGGTAGAAGTAGAACAGCACCAGCGTGATAAAGATCAGCAATGCGGCGCCGGCACTCGCCAGGCCCCAGTTGAGGAACGACTGCACCTGCTGGATGATGAACTCAGGCAGCATCATGTTCTGCGCGCCGCCGAGCAGCGCCGGGGTGACGTAGTAACCGAGGGACATCACAAACACCATCAAGCCGCCGGAAAACAACCCCGGTCGGCACAGCGGCAGGAACACCCGGAAGAAGTTGGTCCAAGGGCTGGCACCGCAGATGGAGCCGGCCTGCAGGATCATCGGGTCGATGGCCTGCATGGTTGCCTGCAATGGCAGCACAATGAACGGGATCATGATGTAGCTCATACCGATCACCACGCCGGTCAGGTTGTGCACCATCTCCAGCGGCTGGTCGATGATGCCCATCGCCATCAGTGCCTTGTTGATCACCCCGGAGGCTTGCAGCAATACCAGCCATGAATAGGTGCGGGCGAGCAGGCTGGTCCACATCGACAGCAGCACGATGTTCAGGATCCAGCGCCCCCAGCCGCGTGGTACCAGGGTAATCACCCAGGCCAGCGGGAAGCCCAGCAACAGGCTGAACAGGGTCACCAGGCCGGCCACCGAAAAGGTATTGAGCAGTACCCGGGCGTATGCCGAGTTAGCGAACAGTTGCTCATAGTTGCCAAGGCCCGGTACGGGCTCCAGCACGCCGCGCAGCAACAGGCCGATCAGCGGCGCGAGGAAGAACAGGCCGAGGAACAGCAGCGCCGGGATCAGGTTGCTCGACCCCCGCCAGCGCTGCGCCAGGGATGGCGCACCTGGTTTGCAGGAAACTGCGCCAGCAACGCCGAGGGCGCTCCCGGTCGGCGTGGTTGCCGTCATTTTCATTTGACTAGCCATTCATTCCACCGTGTCGCAATGGCCGGACCGTTCTTGGCCCAGTAGGCGAAATCGAGGGTGATCTGGTCCTTGGCATACGCCGTCGGCAGGTTGGGCGCCAGCACTGAGTCCAGGCGCTGCACACTGTCGATGTTCACCGGTGCATAAGCGGTCAGGTTAGAGAAGTCGGCCTGGCCCTTGGCGCTGCTGGCACTGGCCAGGAACTTCATCGCCGCGCCTTTGTTTTTGCTGCCTTTAGGCACGACCAGGATGTCCGCCATCACCAGATTCTGTTTCCAGCTTACGCCTACGGGTGCGCCATCTTCCTGCAGGGCATGAATGCGGCCGTTCCAGAACTGACCCATGCTGACTTCGCCCGAGGCCAGCAGTTGCTGGGACTGTGCGCCGCCGCCCCACCAGACGATGTCTTTCTTGATGGTGTCGAGTTTCTTGAAGGCGCGGTCCAGGTCCAGGGGGTAGAGCTTGTCGGCGGGAACGCCGTCAGCCAGCAGCGCCAGTTCGAGCACGCCAGGGCTTGCCCATTTGTAGAGGGCACGTTTGCCGGGGTAGGTTTTGGTGTCGAACAGCGCGGCCCAGTCCTGTGGCTTGCCAGCGCCGAGCTTGCCCTCGTTGTAGCCGAGTACGAAGGAGAAGAAAAACGAGCCGACGCCATGGTCGGAGACAAACCGCGGGTCGATCTTGTCGCGCTGGATCACCGAAAAATCCAGGGGTTCGAGGAGCCCTTCAGCGGCGGCGCGCAAGGCGAAGTCAGCCTCCACGTCTACCACGTCCCACTGCACGTTGCCGCTCTCGACCATGGCCTTGAGCTTGCCATAGTCGGTGGGACCGTCCTGCACCACAGTGATCCCGCTGGCCTTGCTGAAAGGATCGGCCCACGCCTGCTTTTGCGCATCCTGGGTGCTACCGCCCCAGCTCACGAAATTGACGCTTTCGGCCGCCAGGGCCGCGTGAGTGGCCGTGGCCAGCAAACCCGCGAACAGCATCGCGGTTGCACGTTTGTTCAACACCATTTTCACGCCCTCATTTGTTTTGTTATTGAGCGGGCCTGGTAATGCCCGCCTATCGGGAGCAGTAGGTCTCTCGAAGCCTCTATTGCGAAGCCTCAAAAGTCGACCGTACCAAGGCTTGTTACTGGCGCTATCCCTGGCATGCGCACTTGGCAAAAGTACTCGGTCGATGGAATATCATATTATGGTATTCCAAGCTTTGTGCAAGCACTTTGCCTTACCGGTTATCCGTCATTCGGTGAACGGAATGCTTTCCACCACCTCCAGGTCGTAGCCTGTCAGCCCGGCGTATTTCAGCGGAGGGCCAAGGTGGCGCAGCTTGCAGACGCCAAGGTCCTGCAATATCTGCGCGCCGGTGCCGACTTCCGAATAGATCCGCGACTGCGAACGGCTGAACTGGCGCGGCGTCTGGGTCAACTGCGGGACGCGTTCGAGCAGGGCCTGGGAGGATTCATGATTGGCCAGCACCACCACCACGCCGCTGCCTTCTGCCGCGACGCGTTGCAGGGCGGCCCATAAGGTCCAGTTGGAGGGGCCGCTATACTCGGCGCCCACCAGGTCGCGCAGCGGGTCGATCACGTGCACGCGCACCAGGGCGGGCGTGTCGCGGTGTAACTGCCCCATGACCATCGCCATGTGCACGCCGCCATCAATGCGGTCCTCAAAGGTGATCAGGCGGAACGTGCCGTGCACTGTGGGCAGGTCGCGCTCGCCGATGCGCACTACGGTGCGCTCGGTACTGAGGCGGTAGTGGATCAGATCGGCGATGGTGCCGATCTTGATCCCATGCTTGTGCGCGAACACCTCAAGGTCAGGGCGACGTGCCATGGTGCCGTCATCGTTCATCACTTCGACGATCACCGAGGCTGGTGTGTGCCCGGCCAGGCGCGCCAGGTCGCAACCGGCTTCGGTGTGCCCGGCGCGCGTCAACACGCCGCCATCCTTGGCGCGCAACGGGAAAATATGCCCCGGTTGCACGATGTCGGCCGGCCCCGCATCGGCATTCACGGCCGCGGCCACCGTGCGCGCCCGGTCGGCGGCGGAGATGCCGGTGGTCACGCCGGTGGCGGCTTCGATGGACACGGTAAACGCGGTGCTGAACACGCTGCCATTGCTCGGCACCATCTGCTGCAGGCCGAGGCGCTGGCAGTGTTCGTCGGTGAGGGTCAGGCAAATCAGGCCACGCGCTTCCCGGGCCATGAAGCTGATAGTCTCGGCGGTGCAGCACACCGCGGGCAGCAACAGGTCGCCTTCGTTCTCCCGATCCTCGTCGTCCACCAGGAGCACCATTTTGCCTTGGCGGTAGTCTTCGATGATGTCTGCGATGTTGTTGAAAGACATGGTGGCTGCTCGATTTATTGGTTGTATGTATTATGGTATACCACAAAACCAAGCAAGAGGATGTCACGATGAAGGCTTACTGGATTGCCCATGTAAATGTGTCCGATGCAGAGCAGTACACGCAGTACACCCAGCGCGCGCCTGCGGCCTTCGCGAAGTTTGGCGGGCGCTTCCTGGCCAGGGGCGGGCGCAGCGCCGCGATGGAAGGCGGGCCTGCCAGGCAACGTAATGTGGTGATCGAGTTCGACAGCTACGAGCAGGCGCTGGCCTGTTATGAGTCTGCGGAGTATCAGGAGGCAAAGGCGCGTCGTGAAGGGGCGGGCGAGGCGCAGATCATCATCGTGGAAGGGCTGGTGCCTTAGGGGTATCAGGCATACACCACATTTTTGATCCGTGTCGGGTCTGACGATCAGCGGATGAAGTGAATCTTGCCGCTGTCGTCGTTACCGATGTAGATGCCATACACCCCAGCCTGGCGTTCCTCGATATAACGCTCGAGGATCTGCCGGATCGCCGGGTAGTAGATGCTATCCCAGGGAATGTCCTCGGGCGCGAAGAACTTGTAGTCGAGGGTCTCCGGCCCGAACTGGCCGGTGATATGCAGCGCGATGGCGCGGAAGATGATGTACACCTCGCTGATCTTCGGCACGCTGAAAATCGAGTAGGGCGAGAGGATCTCCGCGCGTACGCCGCTTTCTTCCCAGACTTCGCGTAGTGCGGCCTGTTCAGTGGTTTCGCCACCTTCCATGAAGCCGGCCGGCAGCGTCCAGGTGCCAGGACGCGGCGGGATGGCCCGCTGGCAAAGCAGATATTTGCCGTCCTGCTCGATGATGCAGCCGGCGATAATCTTCGGGTTGATGTAGTGGATGTAGCCGCAGCCCCGGCACATCAGGCGCTCATGGGTATCACCCGGTGGCAGCTGGTGACCGAGGTCACTGCTGCCACATGTCGGGCAAAAACTGGGGCTGGGCATGGTCAGTGACCTATGCGCGGTTCTTTGAGGGCGATGGGCAGTGTGATCTCGGGGATCTTGCCGGTCTCTTCCTGCTTGCGCTTGAGGTAATCCAGGGCCACGGCGGCGGCGGCGCGCACGTGGTCGACACAGGCCTGGTGGGCGGCGAGCGGGTCGCCGCTCTTGATCGCCTGGACCATACGCTCCATTTCCTGGTTGCTGGTACCGCGACGGTTTTCCTGGGATACCGAGGTCGCGCGCAAGTAGCTGATACGTGCCTGCAACTGACGCAGTTGGGTGGCCGCCACGTGGTTGCCGGAGCCTTCGAGCAACACGTCGTAGAATCCTTGTACCGAATCAATGACCTGTTGCAGCTCACCGTCCTTGAGGGCCTTGCGGTTTTCCTCGAGGGCTTTTTCCAGTGCCTTGATGTCCTTGGCCTTGGCGCGCAGGGTGAACAACTGCACGATCAAGCCTTCGAGCACGCAACGCAGTTCATAGATGTCGACGGCATCGGCCAGGGTGATGATCGCCACTTGCGGGCCCTTGGCATCGGCGAACTCCACCAGGCCTTCGGACTCCAGGTGGCGCAAGGCTTCGCGCACCGAGGTGCGGCTGACGCCGAGGCGGTCGCAAAGGTCGCGTTCCACCAGGCGGTCACCCGGCAGCAGTTGGAAGTTCATGATGGCGCTGCGCAGTTTTGCCAGCACGATTTCGCGCAGGGTGACCGGGTTGTGATTGACCTTGAAGCTGTCGTCGAGTGGCAGGCGTTTCATGGGGGCTGCTCTGAATGTTGCGGTTAACTGGAGGCCTCGGCGTCGGTTTCGGCGAAGGCTTCACGGGCCAGTCGGAAACTGTCCACGGCGGCGGGAACCCCGCAATAAATGCCGACCTGAAGCAGAATTTCGCGTATTTGTTCACGACTCAGCCCGTTACGCAAGGCGCCGCGCACGTGCAGCTTGAGTTCATGGGGCCGATTGAGGGCCGAAATCATCGCCAAGTTTATCATGCTGCGTTCTTTAAGCGACAAACCCTCACGGCCCCACACATGGCCCCAGCAGTATTCGGTGACCATCTCCTGCAGGGGGCGAGTGAAGTCGTCGGCGTTCTCGATCGAACGTTGCACATAGGCTTCGCCCAGCACTTGCGTACGGATTTTCAGGCCCCGTTGGTACTTGTCGTCGCTCATCAATCAGCTCCTCAGGCCAGGGTGGGCAGCGGGCCCAGCTTGCCCTTGTGGTAGATCATCGGTGTGACCGGTTGCTCGGGCAGGATCAGGTTTTTCACCGCTCCGACGATGATCGCGTGATCGCCACCGTCGTATTCGCGCCACAATTCGCACTCGATGATCGCCGTGGCCTTGGCCAGCAGCGGATTGCCCAGTTCGCTCAAGTGCCACTCGATGCCCTTGGCCTTTTCCTTGCCCTTGCTGGCAAAGGCATAGGCTTCGGCGGTCTGGTCGGCGGACAGCAAATGAATCGCAAAGCGCTTGCTGTCGCGCAGGATCGGATAGGTCTCCGATGCATAGTTGGGGCAGAACAGGACCAGTGCCGGGTCGATCGACAGCGCACTGAATGCGCTGGCGGTGATGCCGACGATGCCGCCATCCGGGTCGAGGGTAGTGACGACCGTCACCCCGGACGGGAATGAACTCATGACGTCTTTGTAAATGCCGGGTTCGATCATGGTCGGGGTCTCTTAACGCATCACAAAAGGATCAGGCATGGGCGCCTGGGAAAGGTTGATCCACACCGTCTTCAGCTCGGTGTAAGCCAGTACCGAATCGATGCCACTTTCACGTCCATAGCCGCTGTTCTTGAAGCCGCCAATGGGCGCCATGGCCGAGACGGCGCGGTAGGTGTTGACCCAGATAATCCCCGAACGCACGTCGCGGGCCAGGCGGTGGGCACGACCGAGGTCGCGGGTCCAGATGCCGGCGGCGAGGCCGAACTGAGAGTCGTTGGCGATGGCCAGGGCTTCGGCTTCGTCCTTGAAACGGATGACCGAGGCCACCGGGCCGAACACTTCTTCCTGCATGATCTTCATCGAGTTGCGGTCGCACTCGAACAGGGTCGGCTCATAGAACCAGCCTTCGCCCAGGTTCTGCGGACGCTTGCCACCGGTACGCAGGCGCGCACCTTCAGCGATGGCATCCGCCACCAGGCCTTCGACCACGGCCAGTTGCTGTGCGGTGGCCATGGGGCCCATTTCACTGGCGTCGTCCTGCGGGTTGCCGATGCGAATGCGTTTGGCGCGCTCTACCAGGCGCTCGACGAATTCGTCGTAGATTTCATCCTGCACCAGCAGGCGCGAGCCAGACACACAGCTTTGCCCCGACGCCGCGTATATCCCGGCAATCGCACCATTGATGGCGCTGTCGAGGTCGGCATCGGCAAAGATGATGTTCGGTGACTTGCCGCCCAGTTCCAGCGACAGCTTGGCGAAGTTCTCGGCGCTGCTGCGTACTACGTGCCGCGCCGTGGCTGCGCCGCCGGTAAAGGCGATCTTGCGCACCAAAGGGTGGCGGGTGAGGGCGGCGCCGGTGCTTGGGCCGTAGCCAGTCACCACATTGACCACGCCCGGCGGAATGCCAGCCTCCAGGGCCAGGCGCGCCAGTTCGAGGATGGTCGCCGAGGCGTGCTCCGACGGTTTGATCACGATGGTATTACCCGCTGCCAGGGCCGGCGCGAGTTTGATCGCGGTCAAGTACAGCGGGCTGTTCCATGGAATGATCGCGGCCACCACGCCCATGGCTTCGTGCACGGTGTAGGCGAAGAGGTCCGGCTTGTCCAGCGGCAGGGTGCCGCCCTCAAGCTTGTCGGCCAGGCCTGCCGTGTAATGGAAGAACTCCGGCAGGTAACTGACCTGACCGCGTGTCTCGCGGATCAGCTTGCCATTGTCGCGGCTTTCGAGCTGTGCCAGTTGTTCCTTGTTTTCGGCAATCAAATCTCCCAGGCGGCGCAGCAGTTTGCCCCGCGCGGTAGCAGTGAGGCCACGCCAGGCCGGGCTGTCGAAGGCGCTTTGCGCGGCCTGCACGGCGCGCTCCACATCCGTCTCGTCGGCGTCGGGCAGTTGCGCCCAGGGTTCGGCCAGGGCCGGGTTGAGGCTGTCGAAAGTCTTGCCGGACAGGGCATCGACCCATTCACCGCCGATGCACATCTGGAAGCGTGCGAGTGTCATGCAACGATCCCCTTTATTGGATTTTTTTGGGTGTACACCGTGTCAAGAAAGCCCAGCAGCAGTTGGTTGACCAGCCGCGGCGATTCCACTGGCATCATATGCCGTTGCTCGGCCAGCACTGCAACCGTCGCACCGGGAATGCGATCGGCCAGTTGCCGGGCCATCTCCGGGGTCGAGCCCGGGTCGAGTTCACCGGTGGCGACCAGGGTCGGCGTGCGCAAACCCTTAAGGTCGTCGGCGCGGTACATGTCCTGGGTCGCGAACAGCTCGTACGTGGTGAGGTAGCCCTGGGGGTCGTTGCCCGCCAGGGTTTCACGCAGCGCAGCGATCTGCGCTGGATTGGCTGCCTGGTACTCGCGGCTGAACCAGCGTGACAGCGCGGCTTCGGCATTCGCATCCGGGCCATGCTCGGCGGCCTGGGCAGTGCGTGCGATCACCCCGGCACGCTGTTCGGCGCTGCGGTTGAACACACTGTTGAGCACCACCAGGCCTTGCAGGCGTTCGGGGTAATGCAAGGCAAACGCCCGCGCAACCAGGCCGCCCATGGAAAACCCGATCACCGTTGCCTGAGGCAGTTGCAGGTGGTCGAGCAGTTCCAGCAACTGGTCGGCATACCCCAGCAGCGGGGTGCCGGCAGCCGGGCGTGGGCTGGCGCCATGGCCCAGCATGTCATAGGTGATCACGCGATAATTCGTGGCCAGGCCAACGACTTGCCCGCCCCACATTTCTTTATTCAGGCCCACGCCGTGGATCAAAACCACAGGCTGGCCTTGGCCGGTCGCCAGATAACTGGTGCCAGCCGGGGTGCGATCAGCGGTGAGCTGAATCATGGAGCGCTCCTGCATGTTTTTTGTTTGGGTGACCGGTCTTGCTTACTGGGCTTTCTCGGCTGCCAGCTCTTCCAGGTCGATGTAACGGTTGCCGATGCGTGGGTGCAGGCGGCCGCCGTCGGCGCACCCAAGGACCACCACGATCTCGTCGGCACGCGGGGAATCTTCTATCTGCATTTCCAAGGTGATGTAGTGCGAGCGCAGCCCTTCGTCATCCTTGTGCATCATCGGGATTTGAATCGATGTGCCCGGGCCACCGCGCTTGTTGGTAAAACTCAGGTAGCTCTTGGCCTTGACCGCTTCGCGGTAGTGGTTGCCAAAGCGCAGGGTATGGATGATTGCCGAGGCGTGTTCGATTTCACCGTCGGCACCGACCACGGCGGCCTTGCCATAGGCTTCGATGTTGTCTGCACCACCGATAATGCCAATCAGGCGCTCCACCATCAGTGCGCCGAGATCCGAGCAGTTGGCACGGATTTCCGGTTTCAGGTCTTCGACAAAACCGCGACCCAGCCACGGGTTTTTCAGGACGACAGCCAGGCCCACCATAGTCACTGGCGTGTCGGAGGCCTTGCCGCCTTCAATAAAGGTTTCTTCTACATAGCTGACGATCTTGCGGATTTCAAAACTCATGGCTGCTCCACCTGGGTGCTTATTGGTTTGTGTATGATGGTATACCATAATACCGCAAGCGCAAGAGCTGCAAGCAAACTGAAGATGGGTTCGCGCGATAAAAGGTCGAGCGGATGGCTTTTTCTGGTCTTGAGATCCCAGTGGCTCTTATGCAGGGCGGGGCCCCAGGACGGCTTTCAATCCCAAGAACAGGTCTATCAGGGGATAACGTTGCAGCTATTAGAGTTTTCTGCGAACGAGGCTAATCTTTGAAAACGTCACTAAAAGGTGTGCCAAGCATGTCAACTGAATCGAAATGCCCTTTCAACCACGCTGCGGGTGGCGGCACCACGAACCGAGACTGGTGGCCCCAGCAACTGAATCTGAAGATCCTGCATCAGCATTCCTCCCTCAGCGACCCTATGGGTGAGGGCTTCGATTACGCCAAGGCGTTCCAGAGCCTTGACTTTGAAGCGGTCAAGCAGGATTTGCGCGATGTCATGACGCAATCCCAGGACTGGTGGCCGGCGGACTTTGGCCATTACGGCCCGCTGTTCATTCGCATGGCCTGGCACAGCGCCGGCACCTACCGTACCGCCGACGGTCGCGGCGGTGCCGGTTCCGGTCAGCAGCGCTTTGCACCGCTCAACAGCTGGCCTGACAACGTCAGCCTGGATAAGGCCCGTCGCCTGATCTGGCCGGTCAAGCAAAAGTACGGCCGGCGGATTTCCTGGGCCGATTTGATCGTACTCACCGGTAACGTCGCGCTGGAGTCGATGGGGTTCAAGACCTTCGGGTTCTCCGGCGGTCGCCCGGATGTCTGGGAGCCGGACGAGGACGTTTACTGGGGCGCCGAGACCACGTGGCTGGGCGGAGAAGAGCGTTACGGCGTGCAAAAGAAAATGCAGCAGCCGGGTGATGGTCCGTTGGTGGCTGAACCACAGAACCATGGCAACGAAGAAAGTCGCACCGGAGGCGGTGAGCGCAACCTGGAAAATCCCCTCGCCGCTGTGCAGATGGGCTTGATCTACGTGAACCCGGAAGGGCCTGAAGGTGTTCCGGATCCGGTCGCCTCGGCGAAGGATATCCGTGAAACCTTCGGTCGCATGGCGATGAATGACGAAGAGACCGTAGCCCTGATCGCCGGCGGTCACGCCTTCGGCAAGACCCACGGCGCAGGTCCGGCGGATAACGTCGGCCCGGAACCGGAAGCGGCTGGCCTGGAAGAGCAGGGGCTGGGCTGGAAAAACAGCTTCGGCAGCGGCAAGGGCGGTGACACCATCACCAGCGGGCTGGAGGTGACCTGGACTTCGACGCCGACAAGATGGAGCAATGAGTACCTCGAAAACCTCTTCGGCTTTGAATGGGAACTGACCAGGAGCCCGGCGGGCGCCCATCAGTGGACACCGAAGAACGGTGCCGGCGCCGGCAAGGTTCCGGATGCCCATGATGCCGGCAGGCGGCATGCGCCGAGCATGCTGACCTCGGACCTGGCGCTGCGTTTCGATCCGGCGTACGAACAGATCTCCCGACGTTTCCTGGCCAACCCGGACCAACTGGCAGACGCCTTTGCCCGTGCCTGGTTCAAGCTTACCCACCGCGACATGGGCCCGCTTGCGCGTTATCTCGGCCCGGAAACCCCCGCGGAAGAGTTGCTGTGGCAGGACCCGATTCCTGCGGTCGATCATCCACTGGTGGATGAGCAGGATGTGGCGGCGCTCAAGCAAAAGATTCTCGCCGCCGGGCTGACGGTCTCGCAGCTGGTTTCGACGGCATGGGCAGCGGCGTCCACCTTCCGCGGCTCCGATAAACGCGGGGGAGCCAATGGCGGGCGCCTGCGCCTGGCTCCGCAGAAGGACTGGGCGGTCAACCAGCCTGAGCAACTGTCGGGCGTACTGAAGCGTCTCGAAGCTATTCAGGGCGACTTCAATACCGCACAGACGGGAGGCAAAAGGATTTCCCTGGCCGATCTGATCGTGCTGGCGGGCAGTGTGGGGGTTGAGCTGGCGGCCAAAAATGCCGGCCGCCAGACCACGGTGCCTTTCACGGCAGGGCGCACGGATGCTTCCCAGGAGCAGACGGATGTCGATTCGTTCGGTTTCCTTGAACCGGTCGCCGATGGCTTTCGCAACTACCAGAAGGGGCACTACAAGGTGTCGGCCGAAGCGTTGCTGATCGACAAGGCGCAACTGCTGACATTGACCGCACCCGAAATGACGGTGCTGTTGGGCGGACTGCGGGTCTTGGGTATCAATGTCGGGGAAAGCAAGCACGGGGTGTTCACCGAGCGCCCGGGAACCCTGACCAATGACTTCTTCAGGAACCTGCTGGACATGGGCGTTGAATGGAAGCCAGTCACCGGCACCCACGATACCTTTGAGGCGCATGACCGCAAGACCGGTGCCGTCAAGTGGACGGGCACCCGGGTCGACCTGGTGTTCGGTTCGCATGCCCAGTTGAGGGCGCTGTCCGAGGTCTATGGCAGTGCCGACGCCGAGGAAAAGTTCGTCGAGGACTTCGTGGCGGCCTGGACCAAGGTGATGAATCTGGATCGCTTTGAACTGGCCTGACACTGGCGCCTGACGTTTACAGGCCCACGCTGTGGGCCTGTTCGCTAGCGGCCTGGGCTTATCCAGGTTTCCAGGTCCGTTGCGGTCATGGGCTTTGCTATCAGGTAGCCCTGCGCTTCGGAACATCCCCACTGTATCAAGAGGTCGAGGATTTCCTGGTTTTCTACGCCTTCGGCAACGACTCGGTAGCCGAGCCCTTTCGCCAGGCCTATCAGGGTTTTAACCAACTGCTTGTCATTTTGATTGCTGCCCAGCCCGCTGATCAATGATTGATCCAGCTTGACGGTAGTGGCCGGCAGTTCCTTCAGGTACGCCCAGTTACTGTAGCCCGTGCCGAAATCATCAACCGCGACCTCTATGCCAATCTGCCGAACGCGCTGCAGTTGCCGGATGACTTCCTCAGGGTTGGTCATCAACATGCTTTCGGTAAACTCAAGTTCAAAGTCGGCAGGGTCAAGGTCGTGCCGGTGAAGCTCATGAATCATCGCGTCCACGAACTCGGAGCTTTCCAGATCGCTGACGGTAATGTTCATCGCTATTCGCAGGCGCACGCCTTGTGCTTTCCAGGCTGCGGCTTGCCGGATGATTGCGTTGAGCACCCATAATCCAACGGACGGTATCAACGCGGTTTTTTCGGCCAGGGGGATGAACTCGGCAGGGCTGATGGGGCCAAGCAACGGATGGGTCCAGCGTAGCAATGCCTCTACCGAATCACAGCTTCCCGAGGGCAGTTTGACTTTGGGCTGATACACCAGGCTGAACTGTTTGTCGCAGCTGACCGCTTCCGGCAACGAACTCAACAACATGAACGCGCGTTGTTGAGCTGCATCAAACTGGGGTTCATAAAGAGACCAGCCCAGCTTGCGGTCACGCGCCTCATCTGCCGCACTCACCAGCAGGCGCAGCCAGTCTTGCTGGCCGGAGTGGTGAATGGGCAGCACGCCAATCCCGACTTGCATGAGGATGGGGATGCCGTGGCATTCAACAGGCTTTTTGAAGTCCTTGAGAATACTTTCGCAGATGTGCTCGGTGGTTTGATTCTCCTCAAGGATGAAGCCAAACCGCGTCGGGCTGATTTTGTAAAGCAGGCACTGCGCGGGTAACAGGTTTTGCAGGCGAGATTTGATCGCCAGAACCAGGTCTCCGGCAAAGCTGTAGCCCAGGGCCTTTACAATATCGTTGAGAAATTTTGGCGAGATAATGTCAACTGCGTACACATGGCACGCGTTTTCAAGCTTAAGCGCTTGACGTATATCTTCCTCAAGCCTGAGTCGATTGAATAGCCCCGTCGGTTGGTCTACGAAGTTGCGGGACCGCATGCCCTGTATGCGCATCATGACCAGCTCGGCAAAGTCGTTGAGCATTGCACTGTCACGCTCGCTCATGGGAGGGCGGGGGACAGTATCAATGATGCAGAGACTTCCCAGGGTAAAGCCATCCTCCGTGATCAATGGCGCGCCCGCGTAATAACGAATATGCGGCGGCCCCGTGACCAGGGGATTGTCTTTGAAGCGGGCATCCAGCGTTGCGTCCGACACCTCCAGCAGGGCGTTGTCCAGGGTAGAGTAGGCGCAAAAAGACACTTCTCGCGGTGTCTGCGTTTCTGTAATTCCCACGCGTGCCCTGAACCATTGCCGGTGTTTATCGACAATTGAAATCAGTGCGATGGGGGCGTTGTAATAGGCAGACGCCATCTCGACGATCTTTTCAAATACATCATCACTATCGCTGTCGGTTGGACAAAATTTCGCGACCTCTTTTAGCCGTTCAATTTCATTCGGCGGAATAGGAGCGCCTTCGCCCATGACAATCCTCAAAGTGGTTATGTTCGTACAACAAGGTATCAGACAGTGCCATCATTATGATGTTGTTTTTCTATTCATCAGATAGCTCAAGGGTATGGCGTCCGGGTGATCTCTTCCTGCGTATCTCCCTAATTCTTGCGCCCTGCGGATGAATGTACGCGCGGGGCAGCGAAGTGGATGCACGGCATTAAAAATTTTTCCGGCATTTCCGCGCTTTTAGTTCACCCGGGGCGCCGCCTTGATGGCCATGTACGCATCCTTGATGGGCTCAAAACCATATTTCTCTTCCAGCCGTTTCACGATGAAGTGCCCCCGCGCCATGTCCTGGTAGAAGTGGGTGAACAGCGTATTGATCGTCGCCCCGGTAAAGGCGCCCATCACCGGAACGGCCTGGGCTGCGAACTTGCTGGAAATGGTAAAGCCAAAACGTGTCGCGACTTTATCGATGAGGATCGCCAGCCATTTCCCGGCTTGGCCCGGGGACAAGCTGCTGATGGCCTTGGAGCCTTGCTTGGCGGCGATCCCCGCCAGCTCCTTGGACAGTTGTTGCATGGCCTGGGTGGTGAAGCTGCGGGTCATGTAGTAACCGGTCTCCGTTGCATCGTCGGCCTGGCTGGTGCCACCCATGGCAAACACCTCGATGCAGGCTTGTTTGGTCGAAAAGTCCCCCAGGTCGAAACCCTCGCTGCGCGCCACGTCGGCGACCGCGCGCATCATGATGGTGGTGGAGATCGGCAGCTCGATAAACAGCGCCGCGAAACCGAAGGCCCCGCCGATGGCGCCCGAGGTGGCCGCAAAAGCCTTGTGCAGCCGGGTCGAGGCCGGTTTTCTCGGACTGTTGTCCAGGCTTTTCAGCGCCGCGCCGGCGGATGAATGCAGCGCTGCCGCCACCGCGCCATTGATCCGTTTGGAAACCACCCCCGGCAATGCCTTTACCGCGCTTTCAATCGGGGAGCCGATCATGCCGGACAGCCTGGCCGTCAGGGAGGGTGACTCCAGCAAACCGACGGCCCGCTTGAGATCCTGATAGTCCTCGGGATTGTCTCTGATGCTCACAGGCGTCTCCTTGAAATTTTTCCGGCTTTGATAAAACAAAGACCCGCGAAGAGGGCCATCGTGCCGTCACGCTTTACCCATTCTTTACCTGCGCGGGTGCTGCGTTCGCCGGCGGGTCGGTTAGGCTGCCAGTTACCTTGAACTGAACGGCGGTGTGAATCGAATGAACCTTCAACCTCGGTACTGGCTGGCGGTGAGCGCCCTGGTGGGCAGCCTGGGATTGATTGCGGGGTGTGCGGGCGATCCGCCAAACCCGCGGGCCGAATTCAGCGAGCGGGTCAACAAGGAACTGAGCACCGCGTATCAACCTTCCCATTATGAAACGTCCGGCTGGGGCGCGACCTGGCAGCTCGACAAGCAATCGGTGAACGTTGCGTGGCTGGCACCGGTGACCCATGAGCGCCTGCCGCTGATTATCTACTTGCCGGGTTTGGGTGAGCCGGCCTCGGGCGGGGTGGCGTGGCGCAAGGCTTGGGCGCAGGCCGGTTATGCGGTGTTGTCGGTTCAGGAACCCGCCCATGATCAGTCGATCTTTGCCTCGCAGCAGGCGTTATATGGCGACTTTCGCGGGATGGCGAGCAGTCATTACTCCGCCGCCGCCCTGCGTGACAGGCTGTCGACCTTGCAGAAAGTCCTGAGCGAAGTTCGGGCACGGGCCGCCAAAGGCGACGCGCAACTGGCGGCCATCGACTGGAACCAGGTGGTGGTGGCCGGCTTTGATTTTGGCGCGCAGACCGCTGAGGCACTCGCCGGGGCGTTGGAGCCCGGGGCCACCCCGGGTGTCGGGCTTCAACCCAAGGCGGTGTTGCTGCTCAGCCCTTATGTGGACGCCGATGCCCGGCCGGACGTGTTCGCCCGGATAACGGCGCCCGTGCTGTCGATGACCGGCCAGCAGGATGAAGACCCGTTCAACTGGGTCAGCTCTTACCGTCAGCGAGAGGTGTTGGGCGAGTCGGTGACAGCGGCGGGCAGTGTTCAGCTGGAGTTGAACAGTGCGACGCACAAGACCTTGTCCGGGAGCGAGCTGTTCAGCCGGCCGGCGAAAAAGGCCGACAAGGGCAGTGCTTCGTCTGGCGACGCACCCAAGGGTCGAGGGCACAAGCACGGCGCCAAACCTGGCGGCGGCGGCCCGATGGCGGGCGAACCGGCGCCGGACCCCAAGCAGGTGGCCGCGATTCAGGCCATGGGTGTGGCGTTCCTGGATAGCCGGGTCAAACACAATCCCGCCGCCACCGAATGGTTGCACCAGGGCGCGTCAACCTGGCTGGGTGAGGCGGGACGGTTGAAGTAATGGCGGCGGGCTTCCCCCCGCCAAGCGTGATGTATAAGTTTCTCAAACGTCATCAACCATCTTTTTCCGGCGTGATACGCTAGCCTTACTTTTGAATTGGCACTGGTCGTTCCCGCGTATACGGCGACAGTGAGGAGTGAACATGTCGAAAATTTCCCACCAGGATCTACGGCGCTCGTTTCGCGAGCTGCTGGCCTCCCAACACTGCTTTCACACCGCCTCGGTGTTCGACCCGATGTCCGCCAGGATCGCTGCAGACCTGGGCTTCGAAGTCGGCATCCTGGGAGGCTCGGTGGCGTCATTACAGGTCCTGGCTGCACCGGACTTCGCGCTGATTACCCTGAGTGAGTTCGTCGAGCAGGCCACCCGCATCGGCCGGGTGGCGCAGCTTCCGGTGATCGCCGACGCCGACCACGGCTACGGAAATGCACTGAACGTGATGCGCACCGTCCAGGAACTGGAGCGTGCTGGCGTCTCGGCGCTGACCATTGAAGATACCCTGCTGCCCGCGCAGTTCGGGCGCAAATCCACCGACCTCATCAGCACGGAAGAGGGCGTGGGCAAGGTCAAGGCGGCCCTGGAGGCCCGGGTCGATCCGCAGCTTTCGATCATCGCCCGGACCAACGCCGCCGTATTGCCGGTGGAAGACGTTATCCATCGCACCAAGGCGTATCAAGAGGCTGGCGCAGACGGCATCTGCATGGTGGGTGTCCGTGACTTCGAGCACCTTGAACAGATCGCCGAAGGCCTGACGGTGCCGTTGATGCTGGTGACCTACGCCAACCCGCATCTCAATGACAACGAACGCCTGGCCAAATTGGGTGTGCGGATCGTGGTTGCCGGGCACGGCGCGTACTTCGCCTCGATCAAGGCCACCTACGACAGCCTTCGCGAACAGCGCAACCTCACGCGCAGCACGTCAAACCTGACCGCCAGCGAACTGACCCACACCTACACGTTCCCCGACACCTACGTGAGCTGGGCCAAAGAGTTCATGGATGTTCAAGAGTGACATGACCCTGCAGGAGCGAGCTTGGTCGCTCCTGCAGAAGCTCTAAGCTAATTCCATAAAATTATTTATTTTATTTTTTATAGATCAATATCATCTAACTGAGTTGACCCTTGGAGAGCCGGAGTCCGCGCTGTTCAAGTCTTATCCGCTCAGGAATCTATAAAAATGAACACGCTGAAACTGGCCCGCAACCTCCTCTCGGCCGTGGGCCTCGCTGTCCTCTCCCTAAGCGCTCAATCCGCTGACCTCACCATCGGCTACATCAACGGCATCGACCCGATCAAACGCGCCATCGCCGATGGTGAATATGAAAAAGGTATCGGCCAGAAGATCGATTGGCGCAAATTCGACGCGGGCCCGGCCGTCCTGGCCGCCATGGCTTCCGGTGATGTGCAGATCGGCAACCTGGGTTCCAGCCCGTTGGCTGCGGCGGCTTCGCGAAACATGCCGCTGGTGGCGTTCATTGTCAGCGCGCAGATTCGCAGTTCCGAGGCCCTGGTGGTTCGCGACGGCAGCGGGATCAAGACCCCTGATGACCTGATCGGCAAAACCATTGCCGTGCCCTTTGTGTCGACCTCCCATTACAGCCTGCTGGGCGCGCTGAAGCACTGGAACCTGGACCCGCGCAAAGTCAACATCGTCAACCTGACACCGGCACAAATCACCGCCGCCTGGGCCCGCGGCGATATCGACGGGGCGTTTACCTGGTCGCCTGCCCTGGGTGAAATCCGTAAGACCGGCAAGATCCTCACGGATGCTGCCGAAGTTTCCAACTGGGGCGCCCCGACCTTTGAGGTGTGGGTAGCGCGCAAGGATTTCGCTGAAAAGAATCCGAAGGTCGTTGCCGATTTTGCCAGGGTCAGCCTGGCGGCGATTGCCGATTACGCCGCGCATAAAAAAGACTGGACCGCTGATTCTGCCCCCGTGAAGAGCATCGCCCGACTCACAGGCGCCAACGCTGCGGACATTCCCGAGCTGCTCGAAGGCTCGTCGTTCCCGACGGCCGCCGAACAAAAAAGCGCGCAATACCTCGCCGGTGGCACCGCCAGGGAAATCGGCAAGACCGCCGAATTTCTGAAAGAGCAGGGAAAAATCGAAAAGGTCCTGCCTGACTATTCCGCCTTCGTCAGCGACAAGTTCATCGGAGAATAATCATGGGCCTGACGCTTCATCCCCTTGGCCCTACCATCGGCGCGGAGGTTGAGGGGCTGGATATGGCCCTGCCTCTGACGGATCAACAACACGACTGGGTGGAGCAAGCACTGCTGCAGCACCAGGTGTTGTTCTTCCGTAACCAGGCCATTACCCCCGGGCAGCACGTGGCATTTGCCGCGCGGTTTGGTGATTTGCACCGGCATCCGATTTACCCGCACGTTGACCGGCACCCGGAACTGCTGCTGATCGACACCGCCGTGACCGATGTCCGCGACAACGCCATCTGGCACACCGATGTGACCTTCCTCGCCGCACCGGCGATGGGCTCTGTGTTGGCGGCCAGGCAAGTGCCTGCGTTCGGCGGGGATACGTTGTGGGCCAATGGCGTGGCTGCGTTTGAAGGGTTATCGGCCCCCGTCAGGCAACTGCTCGACGGCCTGACCGCCACCCACGAATTGACCAAATCATTTCCCACCGAGCGCTTCGGCAGCACGCCCGAAGCATTGGCGCGCTACGAAAAAGCCCGGAAGGATCACCCGCCGCTGTCACACCCGGTGGTCAGGACGCATCCTGCCACCGGGCGCAAGGCGTTGTTTGTGAATGAAGGCTTTACCACGCGGATCAATGAGCTTGAGGCGGCGGAAAGTGATGCGTTGTTGCGGTTATTGTTCAGCCACGTGAGCCGTCCGGAATTCACCGTGCGTTGGCGATGGAAGGCGAATGATGTAGCGTTCTGGGATAACCGCATTACCCAGCATTACGCGATTGATGATTACCGACCGCAAAGGCGGGTGATGCACCGCGCGACGATTTTGGGCGACGTGCCTTTTTGATGGAGGATCGGTCGATGGACTTGCCCTTGGTGATCAACCCTGACGACTATCTGGAAACCGAGTTCGGCAGGGAATTCACGCCTGAACGAAATCGACAGGCATGGCAGCTCGCGTATGCGCGGTTGAGGCACGAGCTGTCACAGGCGGCAAAGGGCACTCATGTGTACGTGGTCATGGGCGTGCAGGGGGCGGGCAAGTCTCGCTGGGTGGCGGAAAACCTTGAGCGATTGGGGCACGGCGCAATCGTCTTCGATGCTGCTTTGCCGGCGCGGCGTCATCGGCAGGAGCTGCTGTCCATCGCGAGGGACTATGCAGTCCCGGTGATCGGCATCCTGGTGAGCGCACCGCTGGAGCTGGCGCTGGCGCGAAATGCCCAACGCAATGCTGACAAAAAGGTGCCGGAGGACGCGCTGAAAAGCGTGTTCAGCATGCTCGAGCCACCCAGTGAAGACGAAGGATTCGTGTGGGTGCAAACCATTGAACAGCAGGCGCCGCTGCCCACAACCCTGCAAACTGACCGGATGACCCTGGTTGCGCCTGATGTGGCGCTCGCTGAAAAACTCGCCGATGCCTTGAACGCCAGCTACGCACTGCACCGCCGGTTTCTCGTATGGAGCAAGCCGCACTGGACGCGGGAGGACACGCAGGAAAGCCTGCAGCGCGCGGCAAAAGACTTCGATGCGCCTGTCGGGGAGAAACGGTATTTCCTGTTATCTCGCGACGAGCCCCAGGCATTGGTGGGCTGTATCGGCCTGCTGCCGCTGGCCGATGAGATTCACAGCTACGAAGTTGGCTATTGGGGCAATCAGGCACACGCCGGTCATGGGCTGATGAGGGAGGCATTGACCGCTCTGGTTTCGCAGTTGAGCGGGCACACACTGCGCCTGACCACTTCTTCGGCGAACATATCCAGTCAACGACTGGCTGAGGCAACGGGGTTTGAATGGGTGGAAACCCTTCAAGGCGCGCGGCGCTGCGAGTACTTCGGCGTACGCGATACGCTGGTTTACCGCCGGACCGCGCGCTGACACTAAAGGTACTCACACTCCCCACGCAGCAGCGAAAGCTGAACCAGGTCTTGATGAGCTGCGTTCCAGTAACCCGCCTGCCTCAACGTTCCTTCACGCACGAACCCGGCTTTCTCAAGCAGGTTCAGTGACCGAGCGTTGTCAGGATGAACCAGCGCCTCGATCCTGTTGAGTTCCATGTGCTGGAACGCCCATCGAAGGGCGGCGTAAACCGCCTCCTTCATGAGCCCCTGTCCCTGTGCCGATTGCGCCATCTCAAACCCGATGGCGCAACTGCGCCACGCACGATTCCATTTGAAGAAACCACAGGTGCCGATCAGCGCTGCCGTGGCTATGTCCTCAATCCCCCAGCGAATCCCCGGATTGGGTGAGGTGCGCCAACTGGCAAACAGCTCGATCAGTTGCTCCGCTTGATGAGGCTCGGTGATTGGGTCGGCACCGAACCACTTCATTGCTTCAGCGTCGCTATGAATCGCAAACAACCCCACCGCATCCTCCTGTGTAAGCTCTCTGAGGGTCAGGCGTTCGGTTTTGAGAGTCGGAAAATCGGACACTGCGGGCGTCACCTTTTAGAAAAACGATTCGCTAAGGTGTGTCGTGCGGAATGAAAAATCAATCTGTTCAGTGGTGACGCAGGGCGTCACGGGATACGAACACACGCTCCTGATCAACTGAGATCAACTGTGGGAGCTGTCGAGCCCCAGCGAGGCTGCGATGCAGGCGCCGCGGTCTGGCAGGTACGGCGCGGTGATCCCATCGCAGCCTCGCTGGGGCTCGACAGCTCCCACATTGGTCTCAGCACTCACTCCTCGCGTTTGACCACCAACGTCAAGATGTCATAACTGGCCACCAGCTCACCCAACTGGTTGGTCACCTCCACATCCCACGCCACCACGCCTTGCGGAATGCCCTGGGGGCTCTTCTTGCCCTGGTCGATCTTGCGCTTGCAGGTCAGCCGCGCCTGGATGGTGTCGCCAATGCCCACCGGGTTGATAAACCGCAGGGTGTCCAGCCCGTAGTTCGCCAGCACCGGCCCCGGTGCCGGGGACACAAACAGCCCGGCCGCCGCCGACAGCACAAAGTAACCATGGGCAATGCGTTTGCCGAATTGCGATTCCTTGGCGGCGATGTCATCGAAGTGCATGTAGAAGTGATCGCCCGACAGGCAGCCGAAGTTCACCAGGTCGGCCTCGGTGACGGTGCGGCGGTGGGTCAGCAGCGATTCGCCAATCTGCAGGTCCTGGAAGAAGCGGCGGAACGGGTGCACTTCGGTCTCGATGACCTTGGCGCCGCGTACGTACTCGCCGGTGACCGCCGCCAGCATGGTCGGTGAGCCCTGTACCGCTGCGCGTTGCAGGTAGTGTTTCACGGCGCGCAAGCCGCCGAGTTCTTCGCCGCCACCGGCGCGGCCCGGGCCGCCGTGCTTGAGTTGCGGCAGGGGCGAGCCGTGGCCGGTGGATTCGGCGGCGGATTCGCGGTCGAGTACCAGCAGGCGGCCGTGCCACGCAGCAGCCACCGGGATGGCTTTGGCAGCGATCTGCGGGTCTTTGGTGATCAGGCTCGCGACGAGGCTGCCTTTGCCGCGTGCGGCCAGGGCCAGGGCTTCGTCGAGGTCGTCGTAGGCCATCAGCGTGCTGACCGGGCCGAAGGCCTCGATGTCGTGGGCGCCGCCTTCCGCATGCGGGTCGCGGGCTTGCAGCAGGGTCGGGGCGAAGAACGCGCCCTGGCTGACGTTTTCACCGCGGGGTTCAAAGCCGTCGCGGGCGCCGAACAGCATATCGCTGCTCTGCAGCAGGCTTTCCAGGCGTTCGGCCACGTCTTTCTGCTGGTCGTGGGAGGCCAGTGCGCCCATGCGCACGCCTTCCACCGACGGGTCGCCCACCACGACTTTTTTCAGGCGGTCCCGCAGGCGGGTGGCGACGGCGTCGATATGTTTGGCCGGCACGATGGCGCGGCGAATGGCGGTGCATTTCTGCCCGGCCTTGGTGGTCATTTCCCGGGCGACTTCCTTGATGAACAGCTCGAACTCTTCGTCGTCCGGGCTTACGTCCGGGGCGAGGATCGCGCAGTTCAGCGAGTCGGCCTCGGCGTTGAACGGCACCGAGTTGCGGATCAGGTTCGGGTTGACCCGCAGCTTGGCGGCGGTGTCGGCGGAGCCGGTGAAGGTCACCACGTCCTGGCCTTGCAGGCGGTCGAGCAGGTCGCCGGTGCTGCCGATCACCAGTTGCAGGCTGCCGGGTGGCAGCAGGCCGGATTCGTCCATCAGGCGCACCACGGCTTCGGTCAGGTAGCTGGTGGCGCTGGCCGGCTTGACGATGCATGGCATGCCCGCCAGGAAACTCGGGGCGAATTTTTCCAGCATGCCCCAGATCGGGAAGTTGAACGCGTTGATGTGCACCACCAGGCCGCCACGAGGCACCAGGATATGGGTGCCGGCAAAGCTGCCGAGCTTGCTCAGCTGCATCGCCGGGCCTTCGTGGACGATATTGCCCGACGGCAACTCCCGCGAGCCCAGGCTGGCGTAGGTGAACAGCGTGCTGTTGCCGCCTTCGATATCGATCCAGCTGTCGGCACGGGTCGCGCCGCTGTGGTGGGAGAGGGCGTAGAGCTGTTCCTTGCGCTCGCTCAGGTACAGCGCGATGGCCTTGAGGCGCTGGGCCCGCTGCTGGAAATCCAGGGCCATCAGCCCGCTGACACCCTGGCGGCGCCCGTGTTCGATGGCTTCGGCGAAGTCCGGGCGCTCCTCGTGAGTGCGTGCCAGCTCGTGGCCGTCAATGGCGCTGCGCAGCACCTGGGCGCCGTGTTGGCCGATCCAGCGGCCAGCGATAAAACTTTGCAGGGTAGGGGCGTGAGACATCACGATTCCTCCGGGTTGGAAAATGAGAGTTAGTGTTTGCTGGCGCCTGCGGCACCAATGCCGGTCATGGAGCGAATGAACTGCGCCAGGTAACGCCCGCGTTCAACGGCAGCGCGGGGCGAGCGGTCGGTGACGGAAAAGACCCAGGCGCTGAAAAACGCCAGGCTCATGGAAAACAGGGCAGGGTTGGAATAGGGGAACAGCGCCTTGTCGTAATGCAGTACGTTGACCCACACCGCCGGGCTCAGCACCAGCAGCACGATGGCCGAGACCAGTCCCGCCAGGCTGCCGGTCACCGCGCCACGGGTGGTCAGGCCCTTCCAGTACATCGAGAGGAACAGCACCGGGAAATTCACCGAGGCGGCGATTGCCAGTACCAGGCCGGACAGGAACGCGATGTTCTGCGACTCAAACAGCAGGCCGAGGATGATCGCCAGCACGCCGATGCACAGCGTGGCGATGCGCGACACGCGGATTTCCTGCTGCTCGCTGGCCTGGCCCTTGCGGATCACGCAGGCATACAGGTCGTGGGACACCGCCGACGCGCCGGACAACGCCAGCCCGGCGACCACGGCCAGGATGGTCGCGAAGGCCACCGCCGAAATGAACCCGAGGAACAGGTTGCCGCCCACGGCCTGTGCCAGGTGCACGGCGATCATGTTGCCGCCGCCGATGATCGCGCCGTTGGCATCCCGGAAGCTTGGGTCAGTACCCACCATGACGATGGCGCCGAAGCCGACGATGATCAGCAGCAGGTAGAAGTAGCCAATGAAACCGGTGGCGTAGAACACGCTCTTGCGCGCTTCCTTGGCGTCGCTGACGGTAAAGAAGCGCATCAGGATATGCGGCAACCCGGCGGTGCCGAACATCATGCCCAGCCCCAGGGAAATCGCATCGATCGGGTTCGACAGCAAGCCGCCCGGCGCCATGATCGCGCTGCCCTTGGCATGCACGGCGGTGGCCCCGGCGAACATCGCCTCGGTGCTGAAACCAAAGTGCTTGAGCACCATGAATGCCATGAAGGTGGTGCCGAACAGCAACATCACCGCCTTGATGATCTGCACCCAGGTGGTGGCGAGCATGCCGCCGAAGGTCACGTAGAACACCATCAGCACGCCCACCAGCATCACCGCGTACAGGTAGTCGATGCCGAACAGCAGCTCGATCAGCTTGCCGGCGCCCACCATCTGCGCCACCAGGTACATCAGCGCCACGGTCAGGGTGCCGAAGGCCGAGGTCAGGCGCACCGGGGTCTGCTCCAGGCGGTAGGACACCACATCGGCAAACGTATACTTGCCCAGGTTGCGCAGGCGCTCGGCGATCAGGAACAGGATGATCGGCCAGCCGGCCAACACGCCCAGGGCGTAGAGCAGGCCGTCATAACCGTTGAGGAACATCATCGCCGAGATGCCGAGGAATGACGCCGCCGAGATCATGTCGCCGGCAATCGCCAGGCCATTCTGGAAGCCGCTCATGCCGCCGCCGGCGGTGTAGAAGTCGCTGGCGGAACGGGTGCGCAGGGCGGCCCAGCGAGTCACGCCGAGGGTGAACAGCACGAACACCAGGAACATGCCGATGGCGTTCCAGTTCAGTGGACGGGATGCGCCGTCGGCGGCGACTGCAAGGTCCGTGGCCAATGCCAGCGGCAGGAGAAACCACGCTACCAGCCGGCTCATGCTGTGCACTCCTGCTTGAGCTTGTCGTTCAGCGGGTCGATCACGTGGTTGGCGCGGTACACATAAAAGCCGGTCAGCGCGAACGCCAGCAGCACAATCACCACACCCACCAGCATGCCCACGGTGGTCACGCCGCCGCTCAACGACTGCCCGAGGGTAGCCGGGGAGAACGCCACCAACAGCACAAACCCGAAATAGATCACCAGCATGATCAGCGACAGCGACCAGTACAGGTTCTGTTTGCGGCGTACCAACTGGATGAAATCGGGATGTCGACGGATGCGCTCGATATCGTCGGGGGTCATGGTGGTGTGCTCCTTTTTATTGTTGTTGTGGTTAAACCTGCGTCCTGTAGGAGCGAGCTTGCTCGCGAAAAACCTGAGGGCGCCGCGTTGATTCAGGCTACCCGCGTCATCGTTAACGATCTTCGCGAGCAAGCTCGCTCCTACAGGGGAGCGGTGTGTCCTTAAAGCTGATCGAAATCCAGTACCACCTTGTCGCTGACCGGGAATGCCTGGCACGACAGCACATAGCCGGCGGCCACTTCGTAGTCTTCGAGGGCGTGGTTGCTGTCCATCTCCACTTCGCCTTCGATGACTTTGCATTTGCAGGTGGAGCACACGCCGGCCTTGCACGAATACGGCAGCTCGGCGCCCTGGGCATTGCCCGCGTCGAGGATGCTCTGAGTGTTGCGGGGCAGGTCGAAGGCGAGGGCGCGGCCATCGCTGATCACCGTGATCTGGCTGACCGCCGCATCCACTTGCCGCGCCGCTTCGCGGGCCTCGCGCTTGTGCTGGCTGCCGGCGGCGGCGAACAGTTCGAAATGGATGCGCTCCGGCGCCATGCCCTTGGCCTTGAGGCTGTCGCGCACGGTCTCGGTCATCTCCTGCGGGCCGCAGATAAAGGCCGCGTCGAGGGCTTTTACGTCGAGCCAGCGGGAGAACAGTTGCTCGCACTTCTCGGCATTGATGCGGCCGTTGTAGAGGTCGACATCCTGCTGCTCGCGGCTGAACACGAAGATCAGGTTCAGGCGCTGCAGGTAGCGGTTCTTCAGGTCTTCGAGCTGTTCGCGAAACAGCGCGCCGGAGCTGGAACGGTTGCCGTACAGCAGCGTCACGCGACTATGGGGCTCGGTTTGCAGGGTGGTCTTGATGATCGACAGGATCGGCGTGATACCGCTGCCGGCCGCCACTGCCAGGTAATGGCCGTGGCGAGCCGGATCAAGGTCCACATGAAAATGCCCGGCGGGCGGCATCACTTCCAGGCTGTGCCCGGCCTTGAGCTGCTCATTGGCAAAGGCGGAGAACCGTCCACCGGCCACGCGCTTGATGGCGATGCGCAGTTCGCCGTCATTGACCCCGGTGCAGATCGAATAGGAACGGCGCACTTCCTCGCCATCCAGCTGGGTGCGCATCACCAGGTGCTGGCCCTGGGTGAAGTGGAAGCTATCTTGCAGGTGCTGCGGAATCTCGAAGGCGATGGACACCGCGTCACGGGTCTCGTTGCGCACATCCTTGATGGTCAGGCTGTGAAATTTGCTCATTGTTGTTCTCCAACCAAGCGGGCCGCTGGCCCCTCAGATGCACTTGAAATAGTCGAACGGTTCCAGGCAATCGCGGCAGCGGTGCAGCGCCTTGCAGGCGGTGGAGCCGAATTCGCTGAGCACTTCGGTGTGGGTGCTGCCGCATTGCGGGCAAGCAATCACCGGGCTTTCTCCCAGCAGGCTGCGTTTGCTGCTACTGCCTTGGGGCGGTGCGATGCCGTAGGCCCGCAGGCGTTCGCGGCCGCTGCTGGTGATCCAGTCGGTGGTCCAGGCCGGGGTCAGCTTGCGTTCCAGTTGCGGGGCGCGGAAACCTGCCAGCTCCAATGCATCGCGGATATCGCCCTCGATCACTTCGGTGGCGGGGCAGCCGGAGTAGGTCGGCGTGACCACCACATGCAAGTGGCCGGCCTGCCAGTCCAGGTCGCGCACTATGCCCAGGTCGACCACGCTCACCACCGGCACTTCCGGGTCCATGACCTGCGCCAGGGTGGCCCACGCGGCAGCCAGGTCGGTGGGTTGCGCCGGGCGTGCGCCCTGGTCGCTGGCGATCAGCTCACCAGGTTGCATCGGGGTACGCTCGGGGCAAAAACTGCATTTCCGCCAACAAAATTCCCAGGTGCTCGCTGTGCAAACCGCGGCGTGCATCCAGGTAGAAATAGCTCGCAGCAGGCGGCAGGGGCAGGGTGGCGCTGGTAAAGATTTCGCTGACCTGGGTTTGCCACGCTGCGGCAACCTGAGCGGCGTCCGGCGTAATGCCGGCGGCGTGCAGGCGCTGTTCACTGTCGTCGGCGCCGGTCAGTTCCACGGTGAACCGCCACAGCTCGGGGATCGCCGCGAGCATGCGTTTATGGCTTTCCTCGGTGCCGTCCCCGAGGCGCTCCACCCACTCGCCGGAGCGGCGCAGGTGATAGGTGACTTCCTTCACCGCCTTGGCCGCGATGCCGGCGATGCGTTCGTCGCTGGATTGGGCCAGGCCGCTCAACACCGGCAAGTGCCAGGCGTCATACAGGAATTGCTTGAGGATGGTCACCGCGTAGTCGCCATTGGGTTGTTCCACCAGCAGCAGGTTGCGATAGGCCCGCTCATCCCGGCGGAAGGCCAGGTGATCGGCGTCGCGCCCGTCGTCCAGCAGCTCGGCGGCGTATTCCAGCCAGTTGCGAGCCTGGCCCACCAGGTCGAGGCCGACGTTCATCAGCGCCAGTTCTTCTTCCAGCGCCGGCGCATGGCCGCACCACTGGCACAGGCGCTGGCCCTGGATCAG
The DNA here is from genome assembly GCF_044742865.1 of Pseudomonas sp. NPDC087814. Taxonomy (NCBI): domain Bacteria; kingdom Pseudomonadati; phylum Pseudomonadota; class Gammaproteobacteria; order Pseudomonadales; family Pseudomonadaceae; genus Pseudomonas; species Pseudomonas sp. NPDC087814. The sequence continues at coordinate 246,973 of NZ_JBIUVK010000003.1, forward strand.
GGCGCTGTCGCCGAGGCGCAGCAGGTATTCGATCAGATCGGTTTCAGGGTTCATGGTCGACCTCACATATGCCCGACTTCGGCCGGCAACTCGTAGAAGCTGGCGTGGCGGTAGACCTTGTCATCGGCCGGGTCGAACAGCGGGTCTTTCTCGTCCGGCGACGAGGCGGTGATCAGCGCGGAAGGCACTACCCACAGGCTCACGCCTTCACTGCGGCGGGTGTACAGCTCCCGGGCGTTTTCGATGGCCATGGTGGTGTCGGCGGCATGCACGCTGCCCACATGCTTGTGATTCAGGCCGTGCTTGCTGCGCACGAAGACTTCAAACAGGGTCCATTCAGACATAACGGTGACTCCACATCAGGTGGCCGATCAGGCGGCGTTCTTGTTCTGTTTTTTACGGGCGTGGGCGACGGCGGCTTCGCGTACCCAGGCACCGTCTTCAATCGCCTTGCGGCGGGTGGCGACGCGTTCCTGGTTGCACGGGCCGTTGCCCTTGAGCACTTCGTAGAACTCGCTCCACTGGATCTCGCCGAAATCGTAATGGCCGCGTTCGGCGTTCCACTTCAGGTCCGGGTCGGGGCAGGTGCAGCCCAGCAGCTCCAGCTGCGGGATGGTCTGGTCGATGAAGCGCTGGCGCAGTTCGTCGTTGCTCTGGCGCTTGATTTTCCAGGCCATGGATTGGGCGCTGTTGGGCGAGTGTTCGTCGCTGGGGCCGAACATCATCAGCGATGGCCACCAGAGGCGGTTGATCGCGTCCTGGACCATGTCTTTTTGCGCCTGGGTGCCCTGGCGCATCATGGTCAGCAGCAGTTCGTAGCCCTGGCGCTGGTGAAAGCTTTCTTCCTTGCAGATGCGCACCATGGCCCGGGAGTAGGGGCCGTAGGAGGTGCGCTGCAGTACCACCTGGTTGACGATGGCGGCGCCGTCTACCAGCCAGCCTACTGCGCCCATGTCGGCCCAGTTCAGGGTGGGGTAGTTGAAGATGCTGGAGTACTTGGCCTTGCCGCTGTGGAGCTTGGCGATTTCTTCGTCGCGGTCGGCGCCCAGGGTTTCCATGGCGCTGTAGAGGTACAGGCCGTGGCCGGCTTCGTCCTGGATCTTGGCCATCAGTTGCAGCTTGCGTTTGAGGGTGGGGGCGCGGGTGACCCAGTTGCCCTCGGGCAGCATGCCGACGATTTCCGAGTGGGCGTGTTGGGAGATCTGGCGGATCAGGGTTTGACGGTAGGCGTCGGGCATCCAGTTCTTGGCTTCGATCTTGATTTCGGCGTCGATTTTTTCCTGGAAAGCGCGTTCCTGGTCGGACATCTCGGAGAGGTCCTTGATGCGCTTTACTCCGGTTTCTACAAGCTGTGCGTACATGGGGGGTCTCCCGCCTTGTGTTTTGTCGTAGGCATGGAGGACTTTATAAGCGATACGGAAATTAATATCAAACACAAAATATGGTGTCGTTATTTGATTTTGTATCGCTTTGCGGGAAGGGAGCAGATATCTGTCGCTACGGTAACGGCGGCATAGGGTTCCCGGTCATCGTGGTAAGCAGGGCCAGTAGGCAAAAAACAGGGCCGCTTTATGTGGGAGCGGGCTTGCTCGCGAAGAACCTGAGTGCGCCGCGTTGAATCAGGATGCCCGCGTCATCGTTAACGACCTTCGCGAGCAGGCCCGCTCCCACATTTGAACCGTGTGCGCCTTTGATTTTGCTGGTGCTCTACCCCCACCCCAAAAAACGAGCAAAAAAAAGCCCCGCAAATGCGGGGCCAAAAAGGTGCAGCAGTCATGCCTTAGGGCGACGATCCATCACATGGCAAGCCTTGCCCTCAGACCGCTTGATCGAATGCAGCGGCTGCAAAACGATGCGCGAGCTGATCCCGATATACGTCTTGATGTGCCTGCTCAGTTCGCTGGAAACGGCTTTCTGTTGTTCATCATTGAGGTGCTGATGCTCAGCCTTGAGCTCCACATGCACATCCACACTGTCCAGGTTGCCATTACGATACAGATGTATCTCATAACACTCTGAAAGCTGTTTTATTTTAAGCACCTGCTCCTCGATCTGCGTGGGAAACACATTAACCCCGCGAATGATCAGCATGTCATCACTGCGCCCGGTGATCTTGTCGATCCGCCGCATCGGCCGCGCAGTCCCCGGCAGCAACCGCGTCAAATCCCGGGTGCGGTAGCGAATCATCGGCAGCGCCTCCTTGCTCAAGGAGGTAAACACCAGTTCTCCCATCTGCCCGTCCGGCAGCACCTCACCCGTCACCGGGTCGATGATCTCCGGGTAGAAGTGATCCTCCCAAATGGTCGGGCCATCCTTGGTTTCCGCACACTCCATGGCCACCCCGGGCCCCATGATTTCCGACAGCCCATAAATATCCAGCGCCGTAATCCCCAGTCGCGCCTCGATTGCACTGCGCAGCTCGGCAGTCCACGGCTCGGCCCCAAAGATCCCCAGTCGCAACGCCAGCTTCTGTGGATCAATGCCCTGGCGCTCGATTTCATCGGCAATGTTCAGCATGTACGAGGGCGTGACCATGATGATGTCCGGCTGGAAATCCTTGATCAGTTGCACCTGTTTTTCCGTCTGCCCGCCGGACATCGGAATCACCGTACAACCCAGGCGTTCCGCGCCGTAGTGGGCACCAAGGCCGCCGGTGAACAGCCCGTAGCCATAGGAAATATGCACCTTGTCGCCACGTCGCCCACCGGCCGCGCGGATCGAGCGGGCCACCACGTTGGCCCAGGTGTCGATGTCGTTCTGGGTGTAACCCACCACCGTCGGCTTGCCGGTGGTGCCGCTGGAAGCGTGCAGGCGCACCACCTCGTTCATCGGCACGGCAAACATGCCGTAGGGGTAACTGTCCCGCAGGTCGCCCTTGGTGGTGAACGGGAACCTGGCCAGGTCGTCCAGGGACTTGATGTCATCCGGGTGCACCCCCAGCGCGTCGAAGCGCTGACGGTACAGCGGCACATTCTGGTAGGCGTGGCGCAGGCTCCAGCGCAGGCGCTCCAGTTGATGGGCGCGCAGTTCGTCGACGCTGGCGGTTTCCAGCGGGTCCAGCACAGGGTTAAGCACGGCGTTTGGAATAGGCATGTTCATGAGTTCACTCGAATTATTTTTGTGTATCAGCCCACCGCACACCGTGGGCTTTGAGTGCATGCCCCAAGGATACCGCTAGGCTCCCCGGGAATCGCGAATCTTTAGTCGGACAGGCGCTCGATGATCAGCGCGATGCCTTGGCCCACGCCGATGCACATGGTGCACAGGGCGTAGCGGCCGCCACGATCTTCCAGTTCATGCAGGGCGGTGGTTACCAGCCGTGCGCCGCTCATCCCCAGCGGATGGCCGAGGGCGATGGCGCCGCCGTTGGGGTTCACCCGTGGGTCGTTGTCCCCCAGGCCCAGCTCGCGCAGTACCGCCAGGCCCTGGGCGGCGAAGGCTTCGTTGAGCTCGATCACGTCCATGTCCGCCAGGCTCAGGTTGGCCAGTTCCAGCACCTTGCGGGTCGCCGGCACCGGGCCGATGCCCATGATGCGCGGTTCCACGCCGGCGGTGGCCATCGCCACCACCCGGCCGCGGGCGACCAGGCCGTGACGCTTGGCAACTTCCGCGCTGGCCAGCAGCAGGGCGCAGGCGCCGTCGTTGACCCCGGATGCATTGCCGGCGGTGATGCTGCCACCCTCGCGGAATGGCGTGCCGAGTTTCTGCAGTTGTTCAAGGGTGGTGTCGCCGCGGGGGTGTTCGTCGTGTTCCACCACCTTGGCCGGGCCTTTGCGCTGGGGGATTTCCACCGCGACGATTTCCCTGGCCAGGCGCCCGCTGGCCTGGGCGGCGGCTGCACGTTGCTGGCTGCGCAGGGCAAACGCGTCCTGGTCGGCACGGGAGATATTGAACTGCTCGGCGACGTTTTCAGCGGTCTCCGGCATCGAGTCGATCCCGTAGGCCTTTTTCATCAGCGGGTTGACGAAGCGCCAGCCAATGGTGGTGTCGTATAGCTGCGCATCGCGGGAAAACGCCTGTTCGGCCTTGCCCATTACCAGCGGTGCCCGGGACATCGATTCCACGCCGCCCACCAGCATCAAGCCGGCCTCGCCACAGCGAATCGCCCGGGCCGCGCTGCCGATGGCGTCCAGCCCCGAGCCGCACAAACGGTTGAGGGTGGTGCCCGGCACGCTCACCGGCAGCCCGGCCAGCAGCGCCGACATGCGCGCCACGTTGCGGTTGTCTTCGCCGGCCTGGTTGGCGCAGCCGTAGATCACATCGTCGACGCTGCTCCAGTCCACTTGCGGGTGGCGGCGCAGCAGTTCGCGCAGCGGCACCGCTCCGAGGTCGTCGGCGCGCACGCTGCTCAAGGCGCCGGCGTAGCGGCCGATCGGGGTGCGGACTGCGTCGATGATCAAGGCGTCATTCATTCGGATTCTCCTGCGCCAGCACCGTGCCGCGCACTTTGTAGGATTTGCCATGGAACAGCGCAATCAGCTGGCCCAGTTGGTTTTCGATACGGACGTCGTAGTTGCCGGTGCGACCCGAGCGGCTTTGCTCGCGACAATCGGCACTCAAGGTGTCGCCCAGGTGGGCCGGGGCGATGTAGTCGATGCTGCAGCCGAGCGCCACGGTGGCGTCGTTGTAGCTGTTGCAGGCCAGGGCGAATGCCGAGTCCGCCAGCGCAAACAGGTAGCCGCCGTGGCAGGTGCCGTGGCCCTGGATCATGTCGGCGCGCACGCTCATGCCCAGTCGTGCGCAACCCGGCGCCACCGAGAGCAGGCGCATGCCCATGCCCTGGCTGGCGGCATCGCGGCTGAACATGGCCTGGGCGCACTGGTTGGCCAGGTTCATGGCTTCATGGTTGGTCATGTGGTGCGCTCCTTTCAGCGGCCCTTGAAGCTTGGGCTGCGTTTTTCCATGAAGGCGGCGACGCCTTCGCGGTAATCCTCGCTGCGCCCGGCCAGGCGTTGCAGGTCGCGCTCCAGCTCCAGTTGTTGGTCAAAGCTGTTGCTCAGGCTGGCGTTCAGGCTGCGCTTGATCAGCGCCAGGCCGTAGGTCGGTTGCGTGGCCAGGTGGCGGGCGAGGGTCAGGGCTTCGTTGCGCAAGTCGGCGTCGTCCACGCAGCGGTAGATCAGGCCCCATTGCTCGGCCTGCTCGGCGCTTAGGCGGTTGCCCAGCAGGGCCAGCGCCTTGGCGCGGGCCATGCCCACCAGGCGCGGCAGGGTCCAGGTGCCGCCGGAATCGGGGATCAGGCCGATCTTGCAGAAGGCTTGGATGAAGTTCGCCGAGCGTGCTGCCAGCACCAGGTCGCAGGCCAGCGGGATGTTCGCGCCGGCACCGGCCGCCACGCCGTTGACCGCGCAGATCACCGGCAAAGGCAGGTCGCGCAGTTGGCGGATCAGCGGGTTGTAGAACTTCTCGATGGATTCGCCCAGGTCCGGCACCGCGCTGCCGGGTGCCACGTTGCGGTCGCTGAGGTCTTGCCCGGCGCAAAAGCCGCGGCCTTCACCGGTGAGCAGCAGCACGCGCACGTCGGGGTTTTCCTGGACTTGCTTCAACGCTTGCTGGACTTCGCCGTGCATCTGCGTGTTGAAGCTGTTGAGCTGGTCGGGGCGATTGAGGCTGAGCAGGGCGACGCCGGCCTCGATGGAAAACAGGATGTGTTCGAAGTTCATGGTCGTGAGGCCCTCACGGTGCACGCTCGGCGGTCAGCCGGCTCATTATTGGATCGGCGTGGTCAGCCGGTTTTGCCGGAGTATAGCTTTAACGTGATACATAAATGCAACGATAAAATTGATTTGGTGTGTCTTGTTTTGAGTTTGATGAAAATGAACTGCTCGCTGTGCTGGTCGGTAAATACCTGATAAATCCCCTATTTTATTAGCTTTACGTCGATTATCAGCGGCACCGTATCAAGCCACGGCGACACATGATTCAAGCGATACGCTTTTTCAGCTTTGTGCTTGTAAAAATGATGTGATACAAAATAAGCCAAGATCGGCATCGCTTTGCGAATACGCCATAAAAGGAATCCCCATGACTTGCTACAGCCTCGACGGCCTCACCCCGGTGGTCGACCCCACGGCCTACGTCCATCCCTCGGCGGTACTGATCGGCGACGTGATCATCGGCCCCCATTGCTATGTAGGGCCGCTGGCGAGTTTGCGCGGCGACTTCGGGCGCATCGTCCTCGAAGAAGGCGCCAACCTGCAGGACACCTGTGTGATGCACGGCTTCCCGGACAGCGATACGGTGGTCGAGCGCAACGGCCATATCGGCCACGGCGCCGTGCTGCACGGTTGCCGGATCGGCACCGATGCGCTGGTGGGCATGAATGCGGTGGTGATGGACAACGCCCGTATCGGCGCTCGCTCATTCGTCTCGGCGGCGGCGTTCGTCAAAGCCGGTTTCGAGTGCCCTGAGCAGTCGTTGGTGATGGGCGCGCCGGCCAGCGTCAAGCGCAGCCTCAGTGATGAAGAGGTGCACTGGAAACAAACCGGCACCCGTGAATACCAGCGCCTGGCTCAGCGTTGCCTGGAGCAGATGCAGGAATGCGCACCCCTTAGCGCACCGGAAGCTGATCGCCCACGCATCAGCGACAGCGGCCTGCGGCCCAAGGGCAGATGAATCGCCTGCATCCCGACGCCGCTAAAAACGGTATATTTTCTCTTTTTGCCTCGGTACGCCCATGTCGTCACTGACACCCCTGAACCAACTGATTACCCGCTTCCAGGAGCAGACGCCGATTCGCGCCAGTTCCTTGATCATCACCTTGTACGGGGACGCCATCGAACCCCACGGCGGGACGGTGTGGCTGGGCAGCCTGATCCAGTTGCTCGAACCCATCGGCATCAATGAACGGCTGATCCGCACCTCGATCTTCCGCCTGACCAAGGAAGGCTGGCTGACCGCCGAAAAAGTCGGGCGCCGCAGCTACTACAGCCTGACCGGTGCCGGGCGTCGGCGTTTCGACAAGGCCTTCAAGCGGGTCTACAGCTCCAGCGTGCCGGCATGGGATGGCTCGTGGTGCCTGGTGATGCTCACGCAGTTGACCCAGGACAAGCGCAAACAAGTGCGTGAAGAGCTGGAGTGGCAAGGTTTTGGTGCGATTGCCCCGACCGTGCTGGCCTGCCCACGCAGCGACCGCGCCGACGTCAACGCCACCTTGCTCGACCTCGGCGCCCAGGAAGACACCATCGTCTTCGAAACCACCGCCCAGGATGTACTGGCCTCCAAGGCCCTGCGGGTGCAGGTGCGCGAGAGCTGGAACATCGAGGAGCTGGCGGCCCATTACAGCGAGTTCATCCAACTGTTCCGACCGCTCTGGCAAGCGCTTCGCGAGCAGGAACAGCTACAGCCTGCGGATTGTTTCCTGGCACGGGTCCTGCTTATTCATGAGTACCGCAAACTGCTGCTGCGCGACCCGCAATTGCCCGATGAATTGCTCCCCGGCGATTGGGAGGGCCGAGCCGCCCGCCAGTTGTGCCGCAATATTTACCGGTTGATCTACGCCAAGGCCGAGGAATGGCTGAACAGCGCGCTGGAAACTGCCGACGGCCCGTTGCCGGACGTTGGCGAAAGCTTTTACCGGCGGTTCGGAGGCCTGAAATAAGGAGCGACGCTGTTCAGGAGAACGGGTGGAGTAATGTGGCGTAGAGAATAAAAATAAGCCTGCGTGAGGCCTGAACATGATGTCTTCAATTGCACAGCGCTGTGATGGATTCGACCAATGGATCCATCAGATCAATCAGATCTGTGGCGCATTCGATGGGCAGATCCTGGGGGATGGTTTTTCCGGGCAGATCCGCGAGTACCAGAGCGGCGCGCTGAAACTCAGCTTTGTCGACGCCTGCCAGGCTCGCTTGTTTCGTACCCCCAGCCAAATCGCGGCGGGCGAGGGCGGCAAGTACTTTGCCGTGTTCCAGCTCGACGGCACGGCCGGCATGGCCCAGGGTGACAGCAAGGCGCTGTTGCGCGCCGGCGACATTACCCTGATCGATGCGGCGCACCCCAGCGACTTCACCTACAGCGAGAATTCGCGGCAGTTGTCGTTGATCCTGCCGTCGTACCTGGTGGAGCAGACCTTGCGTTTCAACCCGGTCAAATGCGGGCACCGGATCGAGGCGACGTCGCCGATGGCGATGCTGTCCCGGCAGCTGATTCTGGAGGCCACCCGGCAAGACAACCTGACCTTGCAGGAAAGCGAGGCGACGCTGGAGGCGATCATCAACCTGCTGCGCCCGGCGATCAGCCAGGCGGGCGAGGGCAGCGACGCCCATGAGCGAGTGTTCCGCAAGACGCTGGAGTGCATTGACCAGCACATTCGCTCCGAAGAGCTGTGCCCCGAGTGGCTGGCGCGGGAGGTGGGGATGTCGGTGCGCGGGCTGTACCGGATCTTTGCCCGCAAGGGCCTGGTGGTGGCGCGGTACATCAAGAACCGACGGCTGGATTTGTGTGCTGAATCCCTGCGCCAATCCAGGGTGGAGGAAAAGCTTTCGGTGCTGGGGTACTCGTGGGGGTTTTCGGATTCGAGTTATTTTTCGACGGCGTTCAAGTCACGGTTCGGCATTGCGCCGGGTGAGTACCGCAAACAACACGCCTGATCAGAGGATACGCCGATCAAAAATGTGGGAGCGGGCTTGCTCGCGAATGCGGTGGTTCAGTTGATGCATTGGGTGACTGACACACCGCATTCGCGAGCAAGCCCGCTCCCACATTTGGATCGCGTTTCGTTCAGTTGGGCATTCCATCTTCAATCGCAATCCCTTGCGCCCGCATTTCCTTGATCAAACCCGCCCTTGTGCCCGGCAGATTGAGCATCGCTTTGTGCCGCAATTCGGTGACTTCCTCGGCGCTATAGGGCTTGTAATCCACCGGCGTACTCTTGCCCGCCATCCCGTCCGGGCGCATCAGCCAGTTCAGCAAATCCGCCAGTTGCCCATCGTTCAGCGCCGACTGCGACATCCCCGGCACCCTTACCAAAAACTCCCGACCGCCTGGCACCTTCAGAAAGTTGCCGACGAACCCGGTCATCCTCGGTGTGTCGTTGGCCGCCGAGCCCATGCCGCTGCCCAGATGGCAGCCGGCACACTGCAGCTGATAGTTTGTCGCCACGCTGTACCCGGCCTGGGCGATCGGCGTTTGCGGCGACTCATTGCCCGGTGCGTGCTTCTGGTTTGGATTGGGAATGGCCCGAGCCTGGGCGAGCGGGGTGGCGAAGACACACATCAAGCTCAGCAAAAACAACGTACGCATGACAAGCCTCTTGCACTGACCTGTGGCGAGGAAGCTTGCTCCCGTTGGGCTGTGCTGCGGCCCCAAGATCTCTGGGAGCGCTTCGCACTCCAACGGGAGCAAGCTCCCTCGCCACAAGGGTGGGTTAAACCGCGACGCCGCGAATGATCGAGACCGTGCAGTGGTAGATGTGGGATTTGGCCGCCAGGCACCAGTTCACATCGTTGTTGTTGAACGGCCGGTATGCCGGTTCCTCACTGTCGTTACGCGTGCACGCGCACTGGGCGCAGCTTTGCTTACCGCAGCAGTCGTTATAGGAAATGATGTAGTCCTTGCCATCCGCCGGGTTGCGGCAGGTGCCGATCCAGGTCACCTGGGACGCCTCGGTGCCCGGTGGGCAGGAGGTCACCGAACCGCCACAGCAACTGCACAGGAAACCGTCGATGGAGCAGTAGCGCCAGTAGTCGCAACTGTTCGGGTCGCCCGGGTCACCGGCTTTCGGGTTATCGGCAGCCAGCGCCTTGCTGGTGCGGTCCAGGGGCAGCAGCAGGGGCAACGCGGCGCCTGCGACCATCAGCGAACCCATACGGGCCAACAGTTTGCGTCGCGACGTGGTGTCGGCCAGGCGACGGGTCGAGCGCTCGAATAACAGATCCAGCAATTTCATGAGAGTCTCCCTGCCTTAATCAGTGGCTATGGCCGTGGCTGTGGTCGTGGGGCTGCGGCTGGCTGTTGAGGTATTCCTGCAGCGTCGCGCTTTTCAGGTGTTCGACTTCGAACAGGCTGTCCAGGTGCTCGCGGGAATTGACCAGGCCCTTGGCGCGCAAGGTGCCGCTCTTGTCGATCAGCGCGGCATACGGCAGCTTGCCGATCTGGTAGGTCATGCCGACTTCCGGGCCGACCACGTAGGTGACGTCGTCCAGCTTGTGTTCGGTGATCAGCGCGTGCTGGGCTTCCATGTCGCCGTCGCTGATAAACACCACGTCGAGTCGGTCAGCCTGTTCCCTGGCGATGGACTTGATCGCCGGCAACAGGGATTTGCAGATCGGGCAGGTGGGCGAGAGGAAGAACAGCAACTGGTTCTTCTCACCGGCATAGCCGAAGTTCACCGGGCGGCCTTTACGGTCGGAAGCGGTGACTTGCGGGGCCGGCTCATTCACCGCCACGCCCTTGTCGACCATCAGTGCGCCGGCCGGGGCGATGCGCCCGTGCAGCACACCAATCTGGCGCACCAGGCCCATCACGGCAAACGCCAGCGCCAGCAGCAGTACCCACAGCAGTACGTTGGAAACAATAAGGCCTTCCATTGATCACCTACCAATCAGTTTGAGCAGAAGAGGGGAGTTCGCCAGCAGGCCATCGGCTGCGGCGTAAATCAGCAGCGCGACGGCGCTGGCGGCGACGGTGACGAAGCCGTCGAAAAAACCCAGGTCACGGGCAATCGGCAGCACGCTGGCCAGCAGGGCCACGGCCACCAGTGCGCCGTTGCGCAACAGCAGGATCGGCCGCAACGGCTGCGCCTGGTCGGGGCCTGCGCAGCCGCAGTCGATGTCCCGGCGGCCGCGCCACAGGTTGATGCCAATGGCGGCGGCGTACAGTGCAATCAGGCCGGCGGCGCCGAGGGCGGCCCAGGAACGGCTGGCCGGCACCAGCAGGGCAAAGGCAATCACCAGTTCCAGCACCGGGATTACCCGGGCGGCGGGGCGAGTCACTGCCTCTGGCAGCAACTGGTAATCGGCCAGTTGCCGGGCGAAGCGTGCCGGTGCGCGCAACTTGTGGGTCGCGGCACTGGCCAGCAACACCGCGATGGCGAGGGCGCTGGCAATGATGAAGATCGGGTCGATATGCATGGCCGAACCTCTTTAGTAGCTCATGATCTGGGTTGCGGTCTTCGCTACCTTGGCCATGCTACCGGTGAGTTTGTTGGTCTTGAGGTCGAAGATCTGCAAGCCGCCTTCGACGTCGGCGCCCAGCAACAGGGGCTTGTCGTCGCCGGTGGCCTGCATGCTCCAGACCGGGGTCGGGGCTTCCAGGGTGGCTATCTTCTTCATGGTCTTGAGGTCATAGGCCCAGATGATGGTGCTCGGGTCTTCCCACTTCATCGGCTCGTGGTTGTCGTGCATCAGCACGTACATGCGGTTGAGCTTTGGTGCCACAGCCATCAACTGCCAGCCACCCGGGGCCCAGCCGGTTTTCTTTTCCGCATCGGTGGTGAGTGACCAGGACGGCAGGATTTTCGGCTCATCGCCGGAGAAATCTACCGGGCGGATGGTGCCGGTGGTGGTGGTGAAGTAGTAGGTGTCGCCCACGTTCACCGCGCGTTCGTTGAGCTTCTCGGCGTTGGGGTCGAAGAAGTGCGTGCGGTTGCGCGAGGTTTCCTGACCCTGCTCGTTCAGCGTCACCACTTGCAGGCTGCCGTCGCCGCACAGGGAGGCGAAGCGGCGAGTGCCGACCGGGTAGTTGAGTACGCAGCCCGGGATCGCGATTTCGGCGGTGACGGAGCGGGACTGGGTGTCGACCACGGTCACCGAGGTGGAGGGTGTGAAGTTGTAGACGTAGACGAAGCGGTCATCGCCGCTGGTCTTCAGCCCATAGCGCTGGGTCAGGGATTCGGCGCGTTTGTTCGGGATCAGCACTTCCCAGGCGGGCGACAGGCTGGAGCTGTCCCAGGCGGTGAGCACATCGGTGCGATCGCCCCGGGTGCCGCGGGAATAGTAGATGTCGGCGCTGTACAGGGTCTTCTGGTCGTGGCTCAGGGCCGAGGGCGCGGCGAAGCCGGTGGGGACCATGCCGAGGACGCGCTTCTTGTCGGGATCTACCACGGTGACGCGGCCGACCACGAAGCTTTCGAATTCGACGTCTACCACGAATGCGCGGTGGGCTTCCGGTGGAAAGGCCAGGGTGGTCTGGCCGATGGTGTCTGGCGGTAAATCCGCCTGGGCGCTGTTCAAGCCGAGTACAAGCAGGCCCAGACCCAGCGCTGACTGTACGTTGATCCTGTTGCTTCGCATTAGGGGCACTCCCTGAATTATTGTGTTTTGCTAATCGCGGGTGCTTTGGCAGATTCTTGCAAGTGGATTCTGCCTTGTGGGGCGATTGCAAGAATTGTTGTGTCTGCCAAGTGGTTGTGTGTCTGTGCCAATGGTTTGGGGAGGGGGGTATATCGGTTATTTTTGTTATGGCAGAAACGGGTTCCGCTCTTGCAGCGGCTCACTTTTGAACAGCCCTGTAGGCGCTGGCTTGCCGGCGATGGTCGTTAACGATGACGTTGGCATCCTGAATAAACGCGGCGACCTCACGTTTTTCGCCGGCAAGCCGGCTCCTACAGAAAAGCCGCTTCGCAAATGCCCCAATCTCACGACCCCACCAAAGGCAACGAAAAACTGAACACCGCCCCACACGGCTCCAGATTCTGCGCCCAGATATCCCCCTGATGCCGACCAATGATGTTCTTGCACAACGCCAGCCCAATCCCGTTACCACCCACCTTCGACGAAAAGAACCCGTCAAAGATTTTCTCCCGCGCCACGGCCTGAATCCCGCGCCCACAATCCTCTACACTCAACCGCGCCACGTTTCCATCCCGGCAGGCATGCAACCGCAGCACCCGACGCTCCACGGGCAGCTCACTCATCTCTTCAATGGCATTGAACGCCAGGTTCAGAATCACCTGCCCAATCAGCACCCTCTCGCACTGCACCATCAGCGGTTGCGCGCTCGGGACGATCTCCAGCCGCACCTGACTCGGCTCGGCCCGCAGGCTGATGAAATATCGGGTTTCCTGCAGCAACTCATTGAGGTCCACCCACTCCGCGCTCTGCTCCAGCTTGACCACATAATCACGCACACTCTTGATGATCGTTGACGCATGCTCGACCTGCCGCACGGCACTTTGCAGCCCCCAGTTCACCCCCTGGTCGGCACTGTGGGTATCGCCCAGACGAATCAAAACCCCCTCGATAAAGTTGCGCGTGGCCGCCAGTGGCTGGCTCAACTCATGAGCAATCGCCACCGCCATCTCGCCCATGGCGTTGTATCGGGCCAGGTATTCAAGCTGCTGTTCACTGACACGCCGGGCTTCCTCGGCGCGGATCAGGTCCCGCTTCACCTTGTCTTCCCGGGAAATATCACGGAACTGCACCATCAGCACGTCGCGCCCGTCCAGGTGCACCAGCGTCGCGACCGCTTCCGAAAGAATCTCCACCCCGGCCTTGGAGCGATAACACCACTCGATGGTGCGCTGGCCACTGCGGGCCGCGCGCTCAAGCCAACGCAGGCCGATGGAGCGCTTGTACTTCGGTGCGTCCCGGGTCATGTCCGGGGCCTTGAGCGGGATCAGTTCTTCCAGGGTAAACCCCAGCGCCGACAGCGCCGCGGTGTTGGCCCAGAGGATGTCCTTGCTCTGCGCATCGTGAAGGATGGTGCAGATCGGCATGGCTTCGATCAGGGTGTGGAAATCATTGTTATTGGGTAGGTACATCGCGTAGCCCTTGGCGGTGGAGGGGACGACTACGGTGGCAAGTTATACCGGTTTGCATCCGGGGGCACGCTCAGAAGTAATCGGGGGCGCACTAGGGGATTTCTTTAGCCGGTGGGCTGCACGCCCCAATAGTTGACGGTGGTCGGGCTTTTTACACTGGACCTATCAACGCCCGACACGGCGTCCATAACAACTACAACGGAGAAAGCCCATGCTGCGTTCGGCCCTCGTGCAACCAGACGCTTTACCCGACGTGCAGCCCGCGCTGTTCCAGCAGGTGCTCGATGAAGTGCGCCAGCGCCGCGACGAGTTCGACGCCGGCTCCCACGTGCCACGGGACATGATCGAACGCTTCAAGCAGGTGGGCATCTACCGGGCGGCCACGCCGCGTTGTTTCGGCGGCGATGCCCTGGCCCCCGCAACGTTCTTGCAGATGATCGAGCGCATATCCGAAGCCGATGGCTCCGCCGGCTGGGTCGCCAGCTTCGGCAGCGCCGGCGTCTATCTTGCGGCCTTGCCCCAGGAAACCCTCGCCGAACTGTATGCCGACAGCCCCGATCTGGTGTTTGCCGGTGGCCTGTTCCCGTTGCAGCCGGCGGAAACCGTCGAGGGCGGCTGGCAGGTCAACGGCACCTGGAAGTTTGCCAGCGGCTGCAAAGGCGCCGACCTGCTGGGCGTGGGCATCGGTGCGGCGGGCGGCAAGCCACGCACTGCCGTGTTCAAGCCCGGCCAGGTTGAAATCATCGAAAACTGGGACGTGGTCGGCCTCAAGGGCACCGGCAGCCATGACCTGCGAGTTACCGACCAATACATCGACGAGCGCTGGACCTTCATCCGTGGCGGCGCCGCCACCATCGACGAGCCGCTGTTTCGTTATCCCTCGATTGCCTACGCCGCCCAGGTGCTGGCGGTGGTCAACCTCGGCCTGGCCCGCGCGGCCCTCGATGAAATCAGCGCCATGGCCAGCGGCAGCGGCATCACCGGCGCACCGAAACTGGCGGACCGCGCCTACGTGCGCATCGAAATCGCCAAGGCCGAAGCCCGGCTGAGCGCCGCTCGGGGCTTTTTCTACGGCGCCACCGAACAAGTGTGGAACTCGATCCTCGCCGGCAACCCGGTCACGGCCGAGCAAACCAGCCTGTTGCGCCTGACCGCCATTCACGTGTCCCAGGCCGGCGCCGCCGTGGTGCAAAGCGCCTACAGCCTGGCGGGCACCACCGCGATCTACCTGCGCCACCCGCTGCAACGCTACCTGCGCGACGCCATGGTGGTGACCCAGCACGCCTTCCTCAGCGAAGGCCTGTACGACGGCGCGGGCTCGGTGTTCCTCGGCGTTCCTCCATTTCCTGGCTACATCTGACTTTCAAGGATCAACCCATGTCCCAAGCCACTCAAGAACCGCTGCGCGTCGTCTTCTGCATCGGCATCACCCAGAACTTTTTCGACCTGCCTACCGGCGAAGGCCTGAGCGTGTGGAAAGGCTTCAGCCAGATGATGGGCGACCTCGGCGCCATGCCGGGCATCAACGTGCTGGGGGCGATGGATGACGACCGCTTGATGGTCGGCCCGTCGACCACCTCGCCGTGGACCGTCTACATCATGGCCGACGTCGACTGCCACCAGTCGGTGATCGACGCCTGCAACCTGTTCCGTACCACGCCGGTGGGTGAATACAGCCTGTGGCGCTACGCCAAGGTCGAAGCACGGATCGGCCGCCCGCTGACCATTCCCGAAGCGGCCAGGGTGTGAGCCATGGACCTGTTGCAGCGTGTTGAAACCCTTGAAGGGGAGAGCCAGGTAAGGCGCTTGATGGCGCGCTACATGGACCTGTGCGACGTGCCCCGGGCGGCGACCAACGTTCGCGAGTTGGCCGAGTTGTTCACCGTGGATGCGGTGTGGGAAGGCATTGGCACAAGTACCGCGCAGACCTTCGGCCAGCATCGGGGGCGCGACGCGGTGGCGGTGTTTGTCGGCAGCTACCTGCCACCGTCGGAACACTTTGCGCTGAACCTGCATTACCTCACCAGTGAGTCGATCCAGGTAGACGGCAGCGTGGCTGCAGGGCAGTGGATCATGCAACAGATTTCCACCTACGCCGACCAGCGCAGCGAGTTGTTCGGCACGCGGCTGACCATCGATTTTCGCCGTGTCGACGGCACCTGGCTGATCGCGCATTTCCGTACGCAGCGCCTGTTCAATAGCATGTTGGGGGTGAACCCATGAGTACCTTCGTCAGCGAATTTTTACTCGGTGGCAGCGGCCGACGCGTGGCCATCAAGGATTCCATCGACATCGCCGGGTATCCGACCCGCTCGGGCAGTCGTGCCTTTGCCGATGCTCCGCCGGCGACGCGGCATGCGCACGTGGTGCAGGCGGTCCTGGATGCCGGCTGGCAGATCGTCGGCAAGACCAGCCTGCATGAACTGGCATTTGGCGTCACCGGCATCAACGACTGGAGCGGTACGCCCGTCAATCCCCAGGCGCCAGACCGCGTGCCGGGCGGCTCCTCCAGCGGTTCGGCCGCGGCGGTTGCGGCGGGCCTGGCGGATATCGCCATTGGTACCGACACCGGCGGCTCGGTGCGGGTGCCGGCGGCGTGCTGCGGGATTGCCGGGTTGAAACCGACCTATGGCCGAGTCAGCCGCATTGGCGCGCAACCGGCGGTATCCAGCCTCGATTGCGTCGGGCCGTTCGCCGCGAACATGCAGGACCTGATTGCCGCGATGCAGGTGATTTGCCCGGGTTTCCAGCCACAGGCGGCGCCGTCCGGCAGCGTGCCGGTGGGCTTTCTGGATGTGGCCTGTGAGCCATGGCTGAAGGCGAGCCTGATGGCTGCCGTCGACGCGGCCGGCTGGCGTCAGCAGCGTCTACATCTGGACGACTTTGACACGGCGTTCGGCGCCGGCCTTACGGTGATTAACGTCGAAAACTGGGCAGCCTTCGGTCACCTCACAGGCAAGGGCCTGATCGGTGCGGATGTCGAACAACGCTTGTTGGCTGCCAGCCGCACCAGCGCTGCTGATTTGGCCGCAGCCGAAGTCGTGCGCACCCGCTTCAGCCACCAGGTGGACGCCGCGCTCGAAGAATTCTCCGTGTTGCTGCTGCCGACGATGCCGGACCTGCCGCCGACCCTGGCCGAAGCCCGCAACGGCAGCCAGGCCGTGGCCCGCATGACGCCATTGGTGCGGCCATTCAACCTCAGCGGCCACCCGGCGCTGACGGTGCCGGTGACCCTGGCCGACAGCGGGCTGAAGGTGGGGCTGCAGATTGTCGGCCGCAAGGGCCAGGACGAATGGGTGTGTGCCCTCGGCGCACAACTGCAGCAGAGCATCACGGCTCGCCAATAAGAACAACGCCTTGAGGAGGGCTCCATGAGTACCCATGAATACCGGCTGATTGCCAAATCGAAAAGCCTCGACGAGTTGGTCAAGCACGATCGCGTCGACGTCTCGCTGTACAACGACCCGGCGCTGTTCGAGGCCGAACTGGAAAAGATCTTCTACCGCACCTGGGTCTGGGTCGCCCATGAAAGCGAAGTGCGCAACAGCGGCGACTTCAAGACCGCGACCATTGGCCGGCGCCCGGTGATTGTGGTGCGCGACAAGAAAGGCGCGATCAACGTGCTGGAAAACCGCTGCCGCCACCGTGGCGCCACGGTTTGCGAGAAGCACAAGGGCAACGCCACCGGCTTCACCTGCCCGTATCACAGCTGGTCCTATGGTTTGGACGGCAAGCTGCGGGCGCTGCCTTACCCGGACGGCTACGAAGGCATCCTGGAAAAGTCCGAGTTACCCCTGACCAGCCTGCGGGTGGACAGCTACGCCGGGATGGTATTCGCCAGCTACAACGACGATATCGAACCGTTGGCCGACTTCCTCGGCGGCGCCAAACACTGGATGGACCTGTTCATGAAGCAGGGCGCCGGCTACCCGATCAAGACCCAGGGCGAACACAAGTTCAGCTTCAAGGGCAACTGGAAGATCCAGCTGGAAAACACCACCGACGGCTACCACTTCCCGATCGTGCACAAGTCGTTCATGTCGTCGGTGGACGCCGAGACCTCGGAAATGCTCTCGTTCATGACCGACGAGCAGGCCGTCACCCATTCCCTGGGCAATGGCCACAGCGTGATGGTGATGGTGCCCGAGCATGTCGACCTGGACCACGACGACGGTACCGAGCAGTTGCAGGAGCGTTTCGCCCACGTCACCGAAGAACTGTCGAAAACCATGGAGCCGGCCCAGGTGCGACGCATCGTGCGCTCGCTGCACGGTGCCGGGTTCAACCTCAACCTGTTTCCCAATGTCGCCATGTCGATGTCGTTCTTCCGGGTGCTGCGCCCGGTGTCGGTCACCGAGACCGAAATCCGCCACGTCGCCCTGGGCATGGAGGGCGGCCCACAGGTTGCCAACCGCGAGCGCCTGCGCATCCACGAACACTTCCAGGGCCCGTTCGGCTTTGGCAGCCCCGACGACGCCGAAGCCTGGGACCGGGTGCAACGCGGCTCGTATGCCGGCGTTGACGCACCGATCCTGGTCAACCGTGGCCTGAACCGCGAAGTGCTGGCCGACAACGGCGACAAGGTATCCCACGCCACTGATGAAGGCGGCATGCGCGGGGCCTATGACATGTGGAAAAGGATGATGAGCCAATGAACACCCTGACTGGTTTTACCGCACCGCTGGCCCAGGCCATCGAATTCATCTGGCGTGAAGCCGAACTGCTGGACCACAAGGACTACGTGCAATGGGCCGCGTTGTGGAGCGAGAGCGGGCGCTACGTCGTGCCGATCGACCCGGACACCGAGGATTTTGAAGCCAACCTCAACTACGCCTATGACGATGCGCGCATGCGTGACCTGCGCATCGAACGGCTGACGGCGGGGTATTCACCGTCAGCGGTGGATGCGGCGAAAACCGTGCGCAGTGTCTCGCGATTCACCCTGGTGGAAGCGGCGGGCGAGGTGGTGGAGGTTAACTGTGCGCAGCTGCTGTACGCCTACAAGCGCGGAGTACACACGCCGTTTGTGGCCGACCTGAATTACCGCATCCGGTTCAGCGCCGGGGTCGCGACCCTGGAGCGCAAGGTGGTGCGGCTGATCAATTCCACCGACAGCCTGAGTGCGCTCGGCTTTCTGTTGTAAGCACGATTCAAACAACGACACAAAACCAATGTGGGAGCGGGCTTGCTCGCGAATGCGGTGGATCAGTCGCCACATGCATTGACTGACACACCGCATTCGCGAGCAAGCCCGCTCCCACAGTTGAGATGAGGACATTCTGATGAACCGAATCGCGCTTGTAACCGGCGCCTCCCGTGGCCTCGGCGAATGCATCGCCCGGCGCCTGCACGCCGCAGGCTACCGCGTGGGCCTGGCGGATGTGCACCTGGACGGCGTGCAGCGCCTGGCCTCTGAACTCGACAACCGCGGCGAAACCGCCGTCGCCATCGAGCTGGATGTGCGCAACAAGGCCGATTTTATTCGCGCCCGGGACTTGCTCAGCGAGCGCTGGGGCGGCACCGATATTCTGGTGAACAACGCCGGGGTGTCGAAAGTTGCGGCGCTGATGGACATCACACCCGAGGAATTCGACGAATCGATGGCGATCAACCTGCGGGGCACGTTCGTGGCCTGCCAGGTGTTTGGTGCGCATTTCGCCGAACGAGGGTTCGGGCGCATCGTCAATATCGCCTCCCTCGCCGGGCAAAACGGCGGCACTGCCACTGGCGCGCATTACGCCGCGGCCAAGGGCGGCGTGGCTACGCTGACCAAGGTCTTCGCCCGTGAACTGGCGCCCCGGGGCGTGACGGTCAACAGCATTTCGCCAGGCCCGCTTGATTTGCCGGTAGTGCGCGAAACCGTGGCGCCGGAGCGCCTGGAGCAGATCCTCAAGATTATCCCGACGGGCACCCTCGGCGACCCGCACACCATCGCCGACACCGTGCTGCTGTTGATCGCCGACCACGCCGCCTCGATCACGGGCGCGTGCTGGGACATCAACGGCGGGCTGTTCATGCGCTAGTCATCGCCGAAGAGAGTGGGCCTGCTGCGCAGTCCAGCGGGAGCAAGCTCCCTCGCCACAGGTTAGCGTTCAACCGAAACAACAGGATTCAGGTGCTGCAATGATGAAGGTGAAGATCGAACGCATCGTCGATGAAGCGCTGGATATCCGTTCCTTTCGCCTCGTGCGCAGTGACGGCCAGCCCCTCGACAGTTATGAGCCCGGGGCCCATGTGGACCTCACCGGGCCAACCGGCGTCACCCGCCAGTATTCGCTGTGCAGCCCGCCCCACGATGGCCGCGCGTACCTGGTGGCGGTGAAGAAAGAGGCGCAATCCCGTGGCGGCTCCCTGGCCCTGCATGAGCAGGTGCGGGAGGGCATGGAACTGGAGATGGGCGCGCCGCGCAACCTGTTCCGCCTCGACCCGGAGGCGCCGGCCCATGCGCTGTTTGCCGCCGGTATCGGGGTGACGCCGCTGTTGAGCATGGCCTATCGACTGGCCGACAGCGGCCAGCCGTGGCGCCTGCACTATTTTGCACGTTCGGCGCAGTACGCGGCGTTTACCCAGCTGTTGGCCGATACATTCGGCGAGCATGTGCAGTTTCACTATGGCGTCGAGCCGGGCGCGCTGGATGCGGCCTTGAGCGCCTGCCTGGAGCAGGCGGGCGCGGCTGCCCACGTCTACACCTGCGGCCCCGCGCCGTTCATGCACAAGGTGGTGGAAGTGGCGGCCCGCAGCCGTCCCGAGGAGGCGATTCACCTGGAGCACTTCCAGGCCGACCCGGCGGCCAACGCCGGGCCCAGCGGTGGTTTCGAGGTGGAGCTGGCCAGCTCCGGCGTGGTGCTGCAAGTACCGGCGAATACCAGCCTGGTGGACGTATTGCAGGCCCACGGTTGCGACATCGACACCGAGTGCCGCGAAGGCCTCTGCGGCACCTGCATTGTCGAGGTGCTGGAAGGCGTGCCCGAGCACCGTGACAATTGCCTGTCGACCAAGGAGAAGGCCGCTAACCGGCAGATTTGTGCGTGTGTTTCCCGGGCGGTTTCCGCTCGTCTGGTATTGGATATTTGATCGGCGCTACCCGTAAGATTGCTGGGACCAAAAAAATAAAAAACGTGAGGCCTTGCGGTCATGATGAGTTCAACGGTGCAACGTAACGAATCGTTCGAGCGTTGGTTACAGCAGGTTAACCAGGCCTGTGGACGCTTCGATGCCAGGGCCCTGGGCGCGGGGTTTTATGGGGAGTTGAGCGAGTTTCGCAGCGGCGCGATCAAGCTCAGCGTGGTCGATATGGCCCAGGTGCATCTGTATCGCAGCAGCAAGGAAGTCAGTACGGGCAATGAAGGGCACTACTACGCGGTGTTCCAGTTGCAGGGCAGCGCACAGCTGGAACAGGGCGACAACCGTGCGCAACTGGGCTGCGGTGACATCGCCCTGATCGACGCCTGCCGCCCCAGTGACATGACCTACCACGACAACTCCCGGCAATTGTCGCTGATCCTGCCGCGCCAGGTGGTGGAGCGCGGTTCGCACTTCACGGCGGTCAACTGCGCGACGCGGATCTCGGCGCGCACGCCGTTGGCGCTGATGGCCAGCCAGATGGTGCTCGACACCCGCCAGCAAAACGACCTGGGCATGCAGGAAAGCGAAGCCGTGCTGGATGCATTGGTCAGCCTGCTGCTGCCGGGGATCAGCGCCCGGGACAACGGCGTGGACACCCAGGAACGGCAGTTTCGCAAGACCATCGCCTACATCGATGCGCACATCGGCGCCGAAGAACTCTGCCCCGAGCTGATCGCCCGGGAAGTCGGGGTGTCGGTGCGCGGGCTGTACCGGATGTTTTCCAAGCGCGGGCTGGTGGTGGCGCAATACATCAAGCACCGACGCCTGGATTTCTGCGCCGAAACCCTGCGCCATTCGCCGGCGGAGCAGAAGCTGTCGGCACTCTGTTATGCCTGGGGCTTCTCCGACTCCAGCTACTTCTCATCGGCGTTCAAGTCGCGCTTCGGCGTGTCACCGGGCGAGTACCGCAAGCGCTATAGCCATCATTGATGCGTGCCGCTCCCGAACCTGGAATGCATTTTCCTGTGGGAGCCGGGCTTGCCCGCGATGCAGGCCACTCGGTCTGACAGGTACACCGCCGCGATCCCTTCGCAGCCTCGCTGAAGCTCGACAGCTCCCACATTGGAATGAGGTCAACTGTGGGAGCTGGCTTGCCTGCGATGCAGGCCACTCGGTCTGACAGGTAAACCGCAGCGATCCCTTTGCAGCCTCGCCAAGGCTCGACAGCTCCCACATTCAATCATCGCGCCCTAGGGATACAACACCTCGCGGACCAGCATGGCGATGCTGGTCACGCCCATCTTTTCCTTGATCTTGGTGCGGTGCACGTCAACGGTCTTCACGCTGATGTTCAGCTCGCGGGCAATCACCTTGCTCGCCTTGCCGTCCACCACCAGCATCAACACTTCTCGCTCCCGGCTCGTCAGCAGCGCCAGCTTGCCTTGCAGGTGCTCGCGCTGTTCCTGGTCGGCCTGGGCCTGTACAGCGGTCTTCAGTGCGGCCTGGATGCGGTCGATCATCTGTTGCGGGTTGTAGGGCTTCTCGACGAAATCCAGCGCGCCGTTTTTCATTGCGGTGACCGACATCGGTATGTCGCCGTGGGCCGACACGAAGATGGTCGGCAAGGTACTGCCGCGCCGGTTGAGGATCTCCTGCAACTGGAAGCCGCTGGTCTGCGGCATGCGCACGTCCAGCACCAGGCAGGCGGGCTGGCGCGGGTCGTAGTGCGCAAGGAACTCTTCGGCCCCGGCGAAACATTGGGCCTTTATGCTGACCGACTCCAGCAGCCAGGCCAGCGAGGTACGCAGGTCTTTGTCGTCATCAACGATGTAAACAA
This sequence comes from Pseudomonas sp. NPDC087814, assembly GCF_044742865.1. Taxonomy (NCBI): domain Bacteria; kingdom Pseudomonadati; phylum Pseudomonadota; class Gammaproteobacteria; order Pseudomonadales; family Pseudomonadaceae; genus Pseudomonas; species Pseudomonas sp. NPDC087814. Next base: position 269,574 of record NZ_JBIUVK010000003.1, read on the forward strand.
TCGGTGTGCGAATTTCCATCAGGGACTGCCACGAGAATTTCTAATTGTTGTTTTCGCACGCGGGCACGCTGCGGCGGACATTGGCTCATCTGTGGAGCCTTGCCAGCAGAATACCCAGTGTGAACGGCCCTGACGATAAAGAAACCACCTAGTCGGCATGGGGATCGTCTGAATGGTCGCGCCGCACGGGGCGTCTTAGTCTTGTGGCATCACCCACGGACCGTAAAGGGGCACCGACATGGCCGACCTGAGCCAGCAGCAAATCGACTTTCGCAACGCCATGGCGCAACTGCCGGCCGCGGTGAACATCATCACCACCAACGGGCCGGGCGGGCGTTGCGGGATCACGGCGAGTGCGGTGTGCTCGGTGACGGATTCGCCCCCCACGGTGTTGGTGTGCGTGAACCGCGGGAGTGCGACCCATGATGTGTTCCGTACCAATGGGCAGCTGTGCGTGAACGTGCTGTGCGGGGAGCAGGAAGAGCTGGCGCGGCACTTTGCCGGGATGACCCAGGTGCCCATGGCGGAGCGGTTTGCCTGGGACCTGTGGGACGGAGGCGAGGCGGGGGTACCGGTGCTGCGGGATGCGCTGGTGCAACTGGAAGGGCGTATCAGTGAGTGCAAGGAGGTAGGGTCGCATTCGGTGATGTTCGTGGAGTTGTCGCGGGTTGGGGTGCGGGGGCAGGGCGACAGCCTGGTGTACTTCAACCGGCTGTTTCACCGGATTGAGCATGCTGGCGCCCATTGCTGAAGGTTCAGGAGATCAAATGTGGGAGCGGGCTTGCTCGCGAAGGCGGTGTATCAGAAACCTATTCAGTGGCTGACACTCTGTCTTCGCGAGCAAGCCCGCTCCCACATGGGGCCTGCGGGGCAGTTGTTGGTCAGATGCGGAAGCTGCCCACCAGCTGATTCAAGCGTTCCGCTTCACGCTCAAGCTCGGTACAGGCCTGCAGCGTCGACTGCAGGTTTTCCACCCCGGCCTGGTTCAGCATATTGATCTCGGTAATGTCCACATTCAGCGCTTCCACCACTGACGTCTGTTCCTCGGTCGCCGCCGCTACCGACTGGTTGACGTTATCAATCTCGCCAATCCTCTGCGTCACACTGGCCAGCCGCGTACCCGCCAGGTTGGCGATGCTCACGCTTTCCTCGCTGTGCTGCTGGCTCTCGGTCATGGTGCTGACGGATTCCCGTGCGCCCACCTGCAACTCTTCGATCATCTGCTGAATCTCCAGCGCCGACTCCTGGGTGCGATAGGCCAGGCTGCGCACCTCATCGGCCACCACCGCAAACCCGCGCCCGGCCTCACCGGCCCGGGCCGCTTCAATGGCGGCGTTCAGTGCCAGCAGATTGGTCTGCTGGGAGATGCCCTTGATCACCTCCAGGATTTGCCCGATGTTCACCGTCTTGTGATTCAGCGCATCGATGTGCACGCACGAGGCGCTGATCTTGCCCGACAGTTCATTCATCACGGCAATCGTGCGCTCCACCACCTGGCGCCCGTCCTCAGCCTGTTGCCGGGCGCCGGAGGCTTGCTGCGACGCATCGGAGGCATTACGGGCGATTTCCTGGGCGGCGGCGCCCAGTTCGTTGATCGCCGCCGCGACACTGTTGGTGCGGGTCGCCTGTTCATCGAAGTTGTTCAGCGAGGAATTCGAGGCCAGCAGCACCCGCTTGACCACTTGGTTGACCCCGAGCCCCGCTGAAGACACTTCGCGGATCGACTGGTGGATACGTTCAACAAAACGGTTGAAGGCGCTGGCCAACTGGCCGATCTCGTCCCGGGATTGCACCTCCAGCCGCCGCGTCAGGTCGCCTTCGCCACGGGAAATGTCCTCCATCACCCGGGTCAGGGTTTGCAGCGGCCGAGTGATGCGCAGCGCGGCGTACCAGATCAACAGCAGGCCGAGCAGGGCCGAGCCGCCACCCAGCAGCAGTTCCAGGGCGGTGCTTTTCACCCCTTGGGCATCGAGTTGCTGTTGCAGCGCAGTGACCGGCGCCAGCAGCACCGACTGCGGCACGCCCACCAGAACGCCCCACGGTGCGGCACCGGCAATCGGTGCCAGCGGTTCGAGTAGCTTGATTTGCTGTTGATCGACAAAGGTTTGCGGTTGCCCCTGGCGCAACGCGTCCAGTACCTGGGCGCCATCGTGCATGACTTCGCTGATCGGCTGCCCGAGGCGGCTGGCGTCCTCGCTGTAGGCGGAAATCACGCCTTTGGGGCTGACGATGCTGACTTGCCCGTGGCCGTCGAACAGTTGCCCGGCGCTGGTTTGGCTGGCCTGTTGCAAGGCCGCCAGGTTGATGTCCAGGCCAATCACCGCGATCACCTTGCCGTGCTCCATCAGCGGGAACGCAATGCTGGTCACCAGCTTGCGGCTGCCGGAAGCCTCGTCGAAATACGGCTCCAGCACACAGGCCCTGGCGGTGTCGCGGGCGCAGGTGTAGAAGGCGTTGTACGGCGCGCCGCTGGGGCCGGGCGAGGTATTGGCCAGCAGCGCTTCGTCGCCGACTACCGCTGTCAGTTCACCCGGGGTGGCCTGCACCCAGTATTGGGCGAAGCGCCCGGCCTCGTTGCTGCCGACGGCGGCCTGGTCGACGAAGTGGGCATCGTCACCGTCCAGGGCATTGGCTTCGAAAATGACGTAAATCCCGAGCAGGTCGGGCTTGTCGACCAGGGCCTGGCGCAGCTGGGTATTCAGCTCCTGGCGCAACTCTGGGCGGGTCAGTTTGCCCTGTTGTTGCAGTTGCCGCAGGTACAGCACATAACGCGACAAGCCCTGGCCGTATTCATGGGTTTGCATGAAGGTGCGTTGCACCTGCATGGCCTGAACTTGCCCCAGGGCCTGCATGTGTTCCTTGGCGGCGGCAGCGAGCATGTCGCTGCTGGCCTGGGCCACGTGCTGGCTGCTCTGGTGGGTCTGGTACAGCGACAGGCTCATCAGCAGGCCGACCACCAATAACAGGCAGAGGCCGGCGAGCAGGGCGATCTTGCTCTGGATCGTGAGGAATTTCTTGTGCATTGCGAAGGCCTTGGCCAGGCGGGGCGATGGCGGCGCCACCGCCCCGGCCGGGCTTAGAAGTTAGTGGCGAACACCACTTGGCTGTAGAGGTTTTTATCGTGGTTGCCCAGCTGCGTGCCGCCTTGCTCGGCGCTCTTGTCCGGCTGGTACAGGCCGATCAGCGGCATCACCGTCAGGTGGTCGTTGACGTGCCATTCGGCATACAGGTCCAGCTCGTGGCCGTCGCTGTTGCCGAGGTTGCGGTCGATGGTCTTGAAGTCGAACAACACCGCGCCGACGTTGAGGTTCTGCAGGGGCGAAACCTTGAACGTGACGTTCTGGATGCGTGAGTTGTTGTTGAACGGCCCGGCGTAGTTGCCCGCCACTTCACCCTGGAACCAGGTGCCGTAGCCACGGCTGAAACCGTAGAACAGCGGGTCGAAGCCTTCCGAGAAGCGGCTGTAGCGGTAGCTCACATACGGCGTCCAGGTCACGTCGGAGAAGGTCCAGCCAGCTTCCAGGTACCAGGCTTCTTCGTTGCCGGTGTGGGGCTTGTCCTGCCAGGCGTATTCGCCGGACAGGAACAGGTTGGTCACCCCGGCATTGCCCGTGGCCCGCAGGCTGTAGGTCTTCATGCCATCGCGTTCCAGCTGCGTGGGGGAGGCGTACTGCTTGTCGACGTCGGTGGTGTCGATGTACGTCAGCCCCACGGTGCCTTCGGCGGCCACGTGTTCGAGGGTGGCGACGTACATCTCGGTCTTGGCCTGGGCACGGTTATCGGACTTGAGCCACATCAGGTCGCTGCGCCAGCCGTCCTTGCCGCCCAGGCGCAACACGGCGGTTTCGTCGAAGGCCTTGCGGGCGGCGATGTAGTAGCCGCCGCCGCGATTGAGGTCGCCATCGGCCACGCCCTTGCCGAAGTTCAGCGCGTCGCCGTCAATCAGGAAACCGTCGCCGACCACGATGTTCTGGCGGCCGAAGGACAGGTCCACGCCATTCTCGCCCAGGGCCTCAAACAACTTGCCCGAGCGCCAGCCGAGGTAGGCGTCTTCGAATTTTGTGGTGCGCTCCGAACCGTCGCTGAAACCTGCGGCATCGCCGTCGCCCCAGGTGCCGGAACTCAGCAGGTTGGCCGCACCGTAGGTGGTGCCGGCGCCGCTGAAGCTTTTGTCGAAGCTCAGGCCGTACTTCACGTAGCCCTCGCGCCAGGACGAGGAGCCCTTGGCCAGGCGGCCGGATTGACTGTAGTTCTGCTGGCTGTGGAAGGCACCGAATACCGCTTCCAGCGTGGCGTTCAGATGACTGCTGTCATCGGCGTACAGCTCATAAGCGCCGGCCGGGTTGGCGCCGATCATCAGCGCGAGGGTTGAGAGACGAAGCAAGGGGGACTTGAGCATGGTGTGGCATCCATTCTTGTTCATGACCACAGGGTTGGGGTCTGCCGCGATACTAATGCTGGCGAAGTGACGTGCCTTTTGTCTGGTTGCCAAAGACTTGACTGTGCTTGCCAGAATCCACGGTTTGGCAGCCCGGCCAATACGACTGGCACGCAGGGCAAAACCCGAGCGACCTTGAGCCCTGACAATCGTCGGCAACTTCGATGATTTCCAAGGTCGTTTTTCTATGTTCACTGCACACAGATTTTCCCTGGCCGGCCTGCTGTCGCTGGTCCTGGCCCACAGCGCATTCGCCGCTGAATGCAGCCCTGACCAGAGCCGTGGCGCCCAGGTTTTCGCCAACGAATGCAGCGTGTGCCATGCGGTGGCGAAGGGCGGCGCGACAATGATGGGGCCGAACCTGGCAGGCGTTTACGGGCGTAAATCCGGCTCCCTGGCGGGCTTCAGCTACTCCCAGGCGATGCGTGACAAAAACGTCGAGTGGCAAGCCGAGACCATCGCGCAATTCATCACCCAACCCCAGGCGTTTGTGCCTGGCACCTACATGCCCTACATGGGCCTGGCTTCGGCCGACGATCGCCAAGCGGTCGCCTGCTTTCTCAAAGAACAACATTGAATACAGGTGAATCATGAGCAACGTTGAAATCCTGCCGCAGGTGGCTGCATTCCTGGACCGTCGTCATGGCTGCTTTATCGATGGCCAGTGGGTATTTGCCGAGGGCGAACACATCAAGGTGATCAACCCGGCCACCGGGCAAACCCTGTGCGAAACCCTCGACGCGCCGCTGCACGTGGTGGAGCAGGCGGTGCAGTCGTCCCATGCGGCGTTCAAGTCCCGCGTGTGGTCGGGATTGCGCCCGGCCGACCGTGAGCGGATTTTGCTGAACTTCACCGCGTTGGTTGAGGCCCATGCCGAGGAGCTGGCGCAGCTGGAAACCCTGAGCCAGGGCAAGTCGATCAACCTGGCGCGGGGGCTGGATCTGAACGCCACGGTGGAGTTCATGCGCTACATGTCGGGCTGGGCGACCAAGATCGAAGGGCAGACCTTCGACGTGTCCATCCCTTTGCCACCGGGGGCCAGGTTCACTGCGTTCACCAAGCGCGAGCCAGTGGGCGTGGTGGTGGGCATCGTGCCGTGGAATTTCCCGCTGCTGATTGCGGCCTGGAAATTGATGCCGGCGCTGGCGACCGGGTGCACGGTGATCATCAAGCCGGCGATGGAAACGCCGCTGACGGCGATGCGCCTGGCGGAGCTGGCTCTGGAGGCGGGGATTCCGGCGGGGGTGTTCAACGTGGTGACCGGCGGCGGGGCGTCGGTGGGGGGCGTTCTGACTGCTCATCCGTTGGTGAGCAAGGTTTCGTTTACCGGTTCGACTGCGGTGGGCAAGAGCGTGGGGGTGGCGTGCATGGAGAACATGACGCGGTTTGCCCTGGAGTTGGGGGGCAAGAATCCGATGATCGTGTTGGCGGATGCGGATATTGATAAGGCGATCCAGGGGGCGATCCTGGGTGGGTTGCTGAACAACGGGCAGGTGTGTGCGGCGGCTTCGCGCTTTTATGTGCATCGTTCGGTGTATGACCGGTTTGTCGAGGGGTTGGCGGCGGCGGTGTCGGCGATGCCGTTGGGGGCGGGGATGGATGGTGAGGCGGCGATTAATCCGTTGGTGTCGCGCAAGCAGCAGCAAGGGGTACTGCGCCATATCGAGCAGGCCCGGGCTGAAGGGGCGCGGGTGGTGATCGGTGGGGATGAGGTTGCGGGTGAGGGGTTTTATGTGCGGCCGACGATTTTGGCGGATATCGATCATGGGATGGCGGTGGCCCGGGAGGAGGTGTTTGGGCCGGTGTTGGGGGTGATGGCGTTTGATGATGAGGATGCGGTGATTGAGTTGGCCAATGACAATCGGTATGGGTTGGCGGCCAGTCTTTGGACCAATGATCTGGGTAAGGCGATGAACCTGGTGCCGCGGATCGAGGCGGGGACGGTTTGGGTGAATGCGCATGTGTTGCTGGACCCGGCGATGCCGTTTGGCGGGGTGAAGCAATCGGGGATGGGGCGGGAGTTTGGGCGGGCGGTGATTGAGGCTTATACCGAGCTGAAGTCGGTGTGTATTGCGCATTGATTGGGGGCATATCCGTTATTTAGGTCACGGCGACTTATGGTTTCGCTCTTACAGCGAGTCACTTTGCGGCAAAGTAACCAAAGCGCTCTGCCCCGCCTGTCGGCGCCTCGCCTAGGCTCGGCGTTCCCTCACTCCGGCATTGCTCCGCGGGCCGCCGCGACGGGCCATCCATGGCCCGGCGCGGCTAAACCGGCGTCCTGCCGGTTTACCCGCTGCGCAATACCTGCGTTCGGCCTCGGGC